>NZ_JAQMTM010000071.1:0-32777 GCF_028331085.1 Anabaena sp. CS-542/02 | reverse complement strand
ATCTAACTATTGTACCTATACTTTTCGGAAAGTATGAAAGTGATTCATACATCCAATCCAATAATTTTATTATACTATCTCCCCATGATTTAGTTGTTTCAAATATATCTCTAAATTCTTCTTTTAGTGAGTGCATTTTGGCAAGTTTTGGTGACACTTCTTGCACAGACCTTAATTTTTCTTTCTGCTTTTCATTGAGAGAGTCTTCATTTTTAATCAAGCTATATTTGCTTTTGTTTAACGCCTCCAATATTCGTGATTTTTCCGATTTATTATCTAGCGCCATAGCTGCCTTCTTTTCCGTTTTACGCATACTATCTAATTCATCATTTACTTGTTTCATTACATGAAATCTATCAGCAGTTACATTAGCATTTGGCATTAACTCTTCTACTAAACTTTTATAAGGAGACCAGAGGTCAATGCTAACTTATTGAATTTTATTAAGTATCTCAAATCCCAAACTGACAAGAACTTCACGGATATCTTCTATTCGTCTTGATTGCACTATCTCAATTGGTTTATGACTATCTAAATCTACTATTACTGCTAAATAGTCTCCTTGTCCTTTAACTAAAGCTATTTCATCTATACCTAACCTTTTTACCTGACTTAAATTTATATTTAATATTTGCTTTTCTTGCTTTTTTAACATTGATTCTACTTCTTCGTCACTTAAATCATTTCTTTCGGCAACACTGCGTATGTTACTATTTAATACTTGTTGCACTATATCTATCGCTAATCTTTTCGTATATCCTTTACTTTTATCTACAAAATCTAGGTTTTCACTAAAAACTTTCTTACACTTGTGACATTTAAATTGGCGACGATTTATTTTTAATAGAACTGGTTTTTTACTCCAAGGTAAATCATGGATCATCCGCCAGTGATTCTGATGTATACTATGAGTGATTTGTCCACAGGATGGACAAGTCGAATGATTCACCCCTTTTTCTAGTGTTATAATTATTTCTCCCCCTTCAATTTCTTGAAAATCTAATACTTTCATATCGGGAAGATTCAAGATTTTCTCTACAGTAAATTTAATGGCGATCGCCTAAAAAAATATGATATTTATAATATATAATATAATATGTGTGATAATTAAAGTATGTTATATATTGCTTAAATGCTTGTAGAGTATATATTACAGACATTGATATCACTCAATTATAGTCATTAAAAGTTACTAGATTTCCCTAGTAGCCATAAAAATGCCGGAAGAACCACTATTCCCCCGCATCAACTTCTCCACAATGGGAGATATCCGGTTATGTAGCTCCTGATCATAATTGAAAACTTCCTGCATAATTCCTCTGCATAAATCAACTGATGATCTGAATTATAATTACAGCAACCGCCAAGGTGGTTAGGACACAAACAGAAGATAAAACCATTGAAATTCAAGCGTTTCAAGGCTTCCCCCTGCTATAAATCCTCTGGGCGTTACCTGTGGGTTCACCTCCGCACCCCTTGGAGTTAAAAAAAAGGGTAGACCCTTAAGCCTACCCAAAAAAGCTGAAATAATATTGCTTAACCCAATAAAGCCTTAGCCTTAGCCAATACGTTATCAACGCTAAAGCCAAACTTCTCCATACAAACACCACCGGGAGCGGAAGCGCCAAAGCGGTCAATACTCACGGTATCACCTTCACTACCGACGTATTTATGCCAACCGAAACTAGCAGCAGCTTCTACAGATAAACGCTTAGTTACAGCTTTAGGTAGAACAGACTCTTTATAAGCTGCTTCTTGCTCATCAAACAAATCGGTTGAAGGCATAGAAACAACCCGGACTTTCTTACCTTCTGCGGTGAGTTTCTCAGCAGCGGTTACACACAGACTCAATTCAGAACCAGTACCAATCAAGATAATATCTGGTGTACCTTCACAGTCTACTACTGTGTATCCACCCTTAGCCACATTCTCAACTGAAGTACCTGCCAAGTTAGGAACATTCTGACGGGTGAAAGCTAGCAGAGTCGGATCATTCTGCTTGGCTCTTTCAATCGCCACCTTGTAAGCGCCAGAGCATTCGTTACCGTCTGCGGGACGAAATACAGTCAGGTTGGGAATAGCACGCAGGGAAGCTAGAGTTTCTATAGGTTGGTGTGTGGGTCCATCTTCACCTTGACCAATGGAGTCGTGAGTCATCACCCAAATTGCTCCAGCTTGAGACAAAGCAGATAAACGGATAGCCGCCCGCATATAATCTGTGAAAATCAAGAAGGTAGCACCGTAGGGAATTAATGCCGAACCATGAAGAGCTATACCATTACAAATTGCTCCCATAGCGTGTTCCCGAACACCAAAGTGAATGTTGGGGTTTTGGTATGCTCCTTTTTGGAAGTCGCCCTTACCCTTGAGTTCAGTTAAGTTGGAGTGGGTCAAATCCGCAGAACCACCAATCAACTCAGGTAAAACCGCTGACAATTTATTGAGGCAAGTTTCCGAGTGTTTACGGGTAGGTAGTCCTTTATCTGCGGGGGTGTAGGTAGGCAATACTTGCTCCCAACCGGCGGGCAGTGTACCATTGACGTAACGTTCAAACTCAGCGGCTTCTTGGGGATATTTAGCCTTGTAATCAGCAAATGTCTTAGTCCAGTCAGCTTCGTAACCTGCGCCACGTTCTACAGCTTTGCGTGTGTGGTTAAGAACATCTTCAGGAATTACAAAAGGTTCGTGTTCCCAGCCCAAATTCTTCCGGGTTAATGCTACCTCATCTCCACCCAAAGCGGCACCGTGAATACCAGCAGTATTAGCCTTGTTGGGGGAACCATAACCGATGGTGGTGGTTACCTTAATCATGGTGGGCTTGTCGGTGACGGCTTTGGCGGCTGCAATTGCTTGGGCAATAGCCTCTAAATCTGTATTTCCATTTTCAACGTGTAGGACGTGCCAACCGTAAGATTCAAAGCGTTTTGATACATCTTCTGTGAAGGCTACATCAGTAGAACCATCGATAGAGATGTGGTTGTCGTCATACAATGCAATCAGTTTGCCTAAGCCCAAGTGACCCGCAAAGGAAGCCGCCTCACCAGATACACCTTCCATGTTGCAACCATCACCTAAAATCACATAGGTATAGTGGTCAACAATTTTGGCATCTGGTTTATTGAATTTAGCAGCTAAATGAGCTTCGGCGATCGCCAAACCCACACCATTAGCAATTCCTTGACCCAGGGGACCGGTGGTGACTTCTACCCCTGGGGTTTCAAAATTTTCTGGGTGGCCTGGGGTCTTAGACCCCCATTGACGAAACTGCTTAATATCCTCAATACTGACACTATCATAGCCTGTCAGGTAAAGCAGGGCATATTGCAACATGGAGCCATGACCAGCAGACAAGATAAAGCGATCGCGGTTGAACCACTTAGGATTTTTGGGGTTAAATCGCATAAAGCGATCCCAGAGGACAAAAGCCATAGGAGCCGCCCCCATGGGTAATCCTGGATGTCCCGATTTAGCTTTTTCTACGGCATCAACCGCCAAAAAGCGAATAGAGTTAATACAAAGTTCTTCGAGGGATTGGGTTGCAACAGCCATAATTTCTGATATTTAACGACGGGTTAGCATTCTTGGAAGTTCTTTTCTCCCTGTGGTGAATTTGAACAATTAACAGTTATGGGTGATCAGTGTTATGAGTTCAGCCTGTTAACTGAGCATTCATTCAAATTGTCCCACAGTATGTTTATCATCCCATTCCCTATGGTTGATCGACAAACGGGATCTCCTGAGATTCTACTGATAAATCACTGCCATCATTAGGTCATGCTGAACCATTGATTGAGCAATGAAGGATGTTTGTGATACTTTCGCAGAAAATCAACTCAGGAGAGGCCAAAAACGGCAAACTGGAGAATTTTAGACATATTTCTTAAAGGCTAGTGTGACATTATGACCACCGAAGCCAAAAGAGTTAGATAGTGCCACATCAACCTTTTGAGCGCGGCTGTGATTAGGGACATAATCTAAGTCACACTCTGGGTCGGGGTTTTCTAAATTTATAGTAGGGGGAATTTGATCATTAGCGATCGCTAACACAGTCGCTACTGCTTCAATACCTCCCGAACCGCCCAAAAGATGACCTGTCATCGACTTGGTAGAGCTAACAGGGACTTTATAGATATGCTCGCCCAAAGCCGTTTTCATAGCCGCGGTTTCTGTAGAATCATTAGCTGGGGTGCTAGTCCCATGAGCATTAATATAGCTAACCATTTCCGGGGTGAGTCCACCATCTTTGAGAGCCAATTGCATAGCCCTAGCCGCACCTTCTCCCCCTGGTACTGGGGCGGTCATGTGGTAAGCGTCACAGGTCATCCCATAGCCCACCATTTCCGCATAAATGCGAGCCCCACGACTCAAGGCGTGTTCTAGTGATTCTAGAATCAGAATACCCGAACCTTCACCCATAACAAAGCCATCGCGATCGCGATCGAAAGGACGACAAGCATGAGCCGGGTCATCATTGCGAGTGGAAAGGGCCCTAGCTGCGGCAAATCCAGCCACACCTAAAGGGGTAATTGCCGACTCACATCCCCCGCAAATCATCGCCTGAGCATAACCATTTTGAATGAGGCGAAAAGCATCACCAATGGCATTAGAACCCGCAGCGCAGGCGGTCACAGAGCAGGAATTAGGACCTTGAGCACCGGTGTGAATCGCCGTTAATCCCGCCGCCATATTGGCGATCATCATGGGAATCATGAAGGGACTACAGCGATCAGGTCCACGGTTGAGGTAGATTGTTTGCTGGTCTTCCATCACCTTCAACCCACCAACCCCGGAGCCAATTATCACTCCCACCTGCTGGGAATTGAGTTCATTAATCACCAATTTGGCATCAGATACAGCTTGTTTAGCAGCCGATACCCCAAATTGGGAAAACCGATCCATCCGCTTGGCTTCTTTGCGATCCATATAAGCGAGGGGATCGAAGTTTTTCACTTCACCAGCAATGCGACAATCATGGCTAGACGCATCAAAAAATGTGATTTTGTCAATGCCATTACGTCCGCTTAACAATCCTTCCCAATATTCATCTGGTGTATTACCAATAGGTGTAATCGCGCCAACACCAGTTACAACAACACGGTTACGTTTATAATCTGTCATTTCTCAGTTAAAATTGGCGAGAAAGCTGCAAAAATAGGGACTCCGTACTGGGAAGCAGGTATGGTCATAAACCCGATAATAGTTAATTGAGAAGATTTTGCTCCATATCTAATTATTACCAGTCCTAAATACCCAGTACCCAATTCCCAATAGCTATTTAAGCCGATGCAGCAACTTTTTCGTTGATGTAATCTACCGCCTGTTGAACGGTAGTAATTTTCTCAGCGGCTTCATCGGGAATTTCGATATCAAATTCTTCTTCCAATGCCATCACCAATTCCACCGTATCTAGGGAATCAGCTCCTAGATCATCGGCAAAACTAGCCTCTGGTTTAATTTTGTCCTCTTCAACACTTAGTTGGTCCACAACAATTTTTTTGACCTTTCCAAAAATGTCTGTTTCACTCATACAATCAAATTCCTTGACCGGTTGATATTATGCGCTCTTTATAGGCATGTGGTTTTGAGCATATACATCTTATCGGAAAGAGGGATCACCCGTATACTACCAAGGGCTTTTCCTCAAGAAAACTCTCATCCCCAAGGGCACACTTAGGTTCTGTACCTAAGATAACATCTCGAATACTCAAAAAACCCATTTACCCCAAGGCCACTAAATCCCTACTTTTCTAAAGGTTATTATCAGGGATAACTGCCCTGATCCAAACATCCAAACATATTTTTATATGCTATCTTCCCCCCTCAAATACGCTTATTACCCCGGCTGTGTAGCCCAAGGCGCTTGCGGAGAGCTTCACTTATCCACTCAAGCTTTAACCCAAGCATTGGGTATTGAACTGATTTCGCTCAAAAAAGCCGCTTGCTGCGGTTCCGGCACATTTAAAGAAGATTCCCAATTACTCGAAGATACTGTCAACGCCCGCAATATAGCTTTAGCTGAGGAGTTAAATCTACCCTTACTTACCCATTGCAGCACTTGTCAGGGGGTTATCGGTCATGTGAACGAAAACCTCAAGCAATGCCAAACAGACAACCCTAGTTACCTAAAACAAGTCAATGGCCTACTAAATCAACAAGGCTGTTTACCTTATCGCGGTAGTACCGAAGTTAAACATATTCTCTATGCCCTCATTACAGATTATGGTTTAGAGGCAATTAGTCAACGAGTCACTCATAAGTTAACCGGATTAAACTGTGCTGCTTTTTATGGCTGTTATCTCCTGCGCGCCCAAAAACATATGCCCTATGATGACCCCTTCCGCCCCGAAGGTATGGAAAATTTATTTCGAGCGGTAGGCGCAACACCCATTTATTACCGTGGTCGTACCCAATGCTGTGGCTGGCCTCTTGCTAGCTACGCCACCACCGAGTCTTTTAAGATGGCGGGGATGCACATTCAAGAAGCCCTAGAAAATGGGGCTGATTGTATAGTCACTCCTTGTCCTTTGTGTCATCTGAATTTAGATTCCCGTCAGCCAGAGGTGGAAAAGGTAATTAACAAACGATTAGGTTTACCCGTCCTGCACTTACCCCAGTTGATTGCTTTGGCTTTAGGGGTTAGCCCCAAGGAACTTGGTTTAGATCGTCACATCGTTTCTACAAAGCCAGTGTTAGAAAAATTGGGGATTAGTTAGTTACTTTTTTCCCTTCTGCCGTTGTAATTGCTTGAAGGATTGATACATTTCTGGTAAGCGATTGTATATGGCAGATACTTTCAGATACAGTTTGTGGGGAACTGCTGGCATCCCGGAAACTATTTCCCCCGGTGCCACATCATGATGAATGCCGGATTTAGCAGATGCCATCGCCCCATCACCAATTTTTACTTGATTCGACACTCCTGACTGTCCGGCTAAGATCACCCGATTCCCCACTTTTACCCCTCCGGCTAGTCCAGATTGCCCGGCAATAGCACAATTTACCCCAATCTGGCAACCGTGTCCTATTTGTACTAAATTATCAATTACTGTCCGGCTTCCTATCCGTGTTTCTCCCACAGCCGGGCGGTCAATGGCACTATTACAGCCAACTTCTACCCCATCTTCCAAGACAGTATAACCTGACTGTTGCATTTTTAACCAACCAGTGGGGGTAGGTACAAAGCCAAAGCCTTCTGCACCAATCACAGCCCCACTGTGAATCACGCAATCCGCACCGATGCGGGTACGTTCATGGATGGTACAGTTAGCGTGTAAGATGGTGCGATCGCCGATTTTGGCATCGGGATAAATTACCACATTGGGATGAATAATCGCACCATGACCAATTTCCACATCCTGCTGAATCACCGCATGGGGACCAATATAAACATCATTACCGACTTTGGCTGTGGGATGAATCACCGCAGTGGGGTGAACTTCTGGCTGGGGACGGTATGGTTGATAAAAAAGTGCGATCGCTTGGGCAAACAACAGGCGGGGTTCTGGTGTAGCTATCCAGGCGATACCCCGCTCTTCTGCTTGGGACTGTAGTGTTTTATCCCGGGGTAAGATTAAAGCGCTAGCCTGGGTCTGGCTGACAAGAGGAGCGAATCTTGCCCCTTCTATATAACTCAGATGACCAAGTTTAGCTTCATCCACAGCAGCTACACCTGTAATTTCTGGATTTTGAACGGGAGCAATGCTGAGGCTGTTATCTGTAGCTAATTCACCCATTCTATCAACAATTTCGCTGAATTTCATTTTTAGGTGTGTTCAAATCTAAAAACATTGAAGCATAGAGAAGGACATTTGTGTACACGGAAACTTCAGCTATAACTGATCATTCGGGAGCAAAACTTATGTTACTTAATTTTATATATACTTGCAATCTATTCTCAAGTATTTTAAACTCAGTTGAGAATAAATATCAGATAGGTAATGAGTAAATCAACTTCCTCACCAAACAGAGGATTTTTACACTCCCTAACTTTGCCCGTTGGGGGTTTAGTTTTAGCAGTAGTGATTCTCCTAATATGCCTAATTTTCAGCGTCACTCTCGGTGCTGCAGATATACCTTGGACTACAGTTTATAGAGCATTGACTGACTTTGATGGTTCTCAAAACCATTTAATTATACGTACAGTCAGACTACCGCGATCGCTCCTAGCCGTGATGGTAGGTGCTGCAATTGCCGTATCTGGTGCCCTAATGCAAGGTATAACACGTAACCCATTAGCAGACCCGGGCATCTTAGGAATTAATGCGGGCGCATCCTTCGCTGTTGTAATTGCTATCTTTATTTTTGGTAGTTCTGCACCGACTGCTTATGTTTGGTATGCCTTTGCTGGTGCGGGAATTACGGCTATCAGTGTTTATTTTTTAGCTTCTTTTGGGCGCAGTGGTATCACTCCTCTCAATCTCACCATGGCTGGTGCAGCTATGAGCAACTTACTTGCTGCACTGATTACTACCATCTTAATTGTCAGCCAACGCACATTAGAAGAAATTCGCTTTTGGTTAGCCGGTTCCCTAGCAGGTGCTGATGCCAATATCATTACTCAAGTGTTGACTTACATTTGTATAGGCTTAATCTTGGCGTTCCTCCTAGGAAAACAAATCACAGTTCTCAGCCTAGGAGAAGATATCGCCCAAGGATTAGGTCAACAAACCTTATGGATAAAAATTGCTGCTGGCGTTAGTGTTTTTCTGCTCCAAGGTAGTGCAGTAGCAGTTACAGGTGGTATTGGATTTATTGGTTTAATCGTTCCCCATATAGTGCGCTTGTTAATTGGGGTAGATTACCGATGGATTCTACCATATAGCGCTTTATTTGGTTCAATCCTACTTTTAAGTTCAGATATTTTTGCCAGATTGGTAATTCAACCACAAGAACTACCCGTGGGAATTATGACAGCTTTAGTGGGTGCGCCATTCTTCATTTATTTAGCGAAAAATCAAATTAAAAAATGAGGAATAATAGCTTAATTTTTCGTTCCAAAATATTTCCTATTTCTTTGCGCCTGAAAAAACGTGTTCCCATTGTTTTACTCATCCTGATAATCATCACTTTGGTAACGATGGTAATTAGCACCTCCATTGGCGAATATCCCACACCACCTCTAGTTGTAATTCAAACAATTTTGGGGATAAACACGGTAAATCCTGAATATGGTTTTGTGATTAACACCCTAAGACTACCAAGAACTTTAACGGCTGGACTTGTGGGCACAGCCTTAGCAATATCTGGGACAATTATGCAAGGCATCACCAGAAATGCTTTAGCGGACCCAGGTATTATTGGGATTAATACTGGTGCTGGTTTAGCGGCTGTGTCTTTAATTGTGCTGTTTCCCAACTTACCGGCCGGAATTTTGCCTTTAGCTGCCTTTAGCGGTGCTTTAGCTGCTTCTGTGGTGATTTATCTACTGGCTTGGGATAGGGGTACTCATCCCATTCGCCTAATTTTAATTGGCGTGGGAATTTCTGCTGTCACTGGTGCTTTGACTAGCCTATTGCTGACATTTGGAGAAATTTACAATGTGAGTCAAGCTTTAGTTTGGCTAGCTGGTAGTGTTTATGGACGAAGTTGGGAACAGCTATTAGCTATATTACCTTGGTTGATAATATTTATTCCTTTAGCTTTAGGTAGTGCATCACAATTAAATGCTTTAGCTTTAGGGGATGAAATAGCAAAAGGTTTAGGTAGTAGAGTAGAGTGGCAACGCAGTTTTTTAATATTAATTAGTGCCGCACTTTCTGGCGCAGCGGTAGCCACTGCTGGAACCATTAGTTTTGTGGGATTAATTGCTCCCCACATCGCCCGACAGTTAGTAGGTAGCAATCATGAAGGTTTAATTCCTGTATCTGCCGCCTGGGGAGCCATGATTGTAGTTATCGCTGATTTATTGGGGAGAATTATATTTGCACCCGTAGAACTTCCCTGTGGCGTTGTCACTGCTGTAATTGGTGCTCCTTACTTTATTTATTTATTAATGAGCCGGAAAAAATGAAATTACCAAGTCAGATAATTCATCCCCTATCAGCTAATAATTTAACTCTAGGTTATGATGGGGTAACCATTATAAAAAATTTAGATATGACTATACCCAAAGGAAAAATTACCGCATTAGTGGGTGCTAATGGTTGCGGTAAATCTACACTACTGCGGGGGTTAGCAAGGTTACTGAAACCGCAGAAAGGCACAGTTTATTTAAATACGGCAGATTTGTTTAAGTTATCAACAAAAGATGTTGCTAAAAAATTAGGTATTTTGGTTCAATCTCCCCTAGCTCCCGAAGGTTTAACCGTCAGAGACTTAGTAGCTTTCGGACGCTTTCCCTATCAAAATTTGATGCAACAATGGACAAAAGAAGATGAACATTTTGTAGAAATAGCATTAGAAACAACGAGAATGAAAGAACTGGCTGAACGGGAGTTAGATACCCTCTCTGGTGGACAGCGACAGCGTGCTTGGATTGCTATGGCACTAGCTCAGAATACGGAGATTTTACTATTAGATGAACCCACAACTTTCTTAGACTTAGCACACCAAATTGAAGTTTTAGATTTGCTATGGGAATTAAACCAAAATCAGCAAAGAACTTTGGTTATGGTACTGCATGATTTAAACCAAGCTTGTCGTTATGCAGATTATTTAGTAGCGGTGAAGCACGGTAGAGTTTATACTCATGGTACACCCGAAGAAGTGATGAGTAAAACTACTGTTAAAGAAGTATTCGGGCTAGATTCCCAGATTATTACAGACCCAGTAACTGGTACACCAATGTGTATCCCCATTAGTAGGATACGGTGTTCTTAAACAATTAAAAATCAAAAATTTGCCAATAAATTTGAGGTTGCAACTTCATCATCAATTGATATTTCTAGACTTAAGCATTTTACCTCTCAGAGAAAAGTATGGCCAACATAATTTCGCAAACCGACTATAACATAAATTGGCAACAGATTAACGAAAACACTCAATATCCAGATGAATATCATACTGGAGATTTTATCAATTACTGCCCGGAAAACTTGGGTAAAGGATACCATCGTCAGATTCAATTACGAGGAATACGTCTGCTAATTATTGATGAACAATTTGATGATGATTTGTATATTGAATCTGAAGATATTCAACCGAGTGAATACGATAAGATAGAATTTGGATTTAATTTGTCAGGCTCATACTCCCAAAACGAATGTGGGCAAAGTTTTTTAGACTGGAGTAATCAAGATCAAATGGATGGAAGAGAAAGTTTTGTAATTTTTGGTAACAAGCGGCGACTAAAAGTAGATATTCACTTAAAAAGTCCAGATTTGCTGAAAAATTTTATTATTGATCATCGCAAAAAGGTACCAAATATTTTAACAGACTTCCTCGAAAATAATAGTAAAGAAGATTTTTTTGACAGCAATATAATCACTCCAGAGATGTATCTGCCATTAGAGCAGATTATCAACTGTCCTTTCCAGGGAATAATTAAATGTATATACTTAGAAAGTAAATGTTTAGAATTAATTGCACTAAAATTGGAACAATTGGCACAGAACAATGAAAAGCCAGCTAAAAAAGTCATCCTTAAAAAGGATGATATTGAAAGAATTCATGCAGCTAAAATAATCCTCATCAGAGATATTAATCATCCTCCCACATTAATTCAATTAGCAAGACAAGTAGGATTAAACGATTACAAACTGAAAATTGGTTTTCATCAAGTATTTGGCACAACAGTATTTGGTTATTTACATGAACAGCGAATGGAATTATCAAGTCAACTGCTCATAGAAAAAAGAATGAGTATCAAAGAAATAGCACGTACTGTTGGTTATGCAAACCAAGGTAGCTTTGCAGCTGCATTTCGTAAACGATTTGGAGTTAACCCAAAATACTATCGCCTGGAAAAACCAGCAGTCAGCATTAACCCTGGGCCCTTCCTGCGCCCTTCTTGCACCCCTCCTTCAACCTCTGTAAACCTTCGCGCCCCTGTTTAAAAATCCAATTGTCAAAAAAATCCGTCTACGGGCCAAAAAAATCCGTCTTGCAGCTGAACAGGTATTTTAAATTACAAAGCAATTATTGTACTCTCCTTAAAATAGATTCTTAATTGGTATGAGAGTATATGTCAACAAGGCTGCAATTATTTACAGTAGTTTGTTTAACCAGTGTAGTACTTACCGTTAAACCTGTATTGGCAATTCCGTCTGTAAGTGAGGTGGAACTACTTACAAATAAGGTGAAAGAATTAGTATCACAAACTTCAACAGGCCAATCTGTAATTATTATCAATGGAGTAGAAGTAAATCCCACGGAAAAAGGTATAGAGGTAATTTTAAAGACAAATCAAGCCGAAGAACTGCAAATCACAAATAGTAGCAATAATAAGAATGACTTGATTATAGATATTCCTAATAGTCAATTGCGTTTACCTAGTGGTGATGGCTTTACATCCTTAAAACCAGTTGAGGGTATTACACAGATAACAGTTACTAGTCTAGATGTTAACACTATTCGGTTAACAGTCACGGGTGCAACAGGATTGCCAAATGTCGAATTATTTGACACTGTTGAAGGGTTAATTTTTGCCCTCACACCAGTTGGAACTTCTACAGAACAAGAGCCAGAACAGCGTTCAGATGAAACTCAAGAATCTATAGAATTGGTGGTGACAGCAACACGCACGGAAGAAGATGTGCAGAATGTCGCACGTTCTGTAACTGTGATTACACGGGAAGAAATTGAACAGCAAGCCCAGTTGAGCACAAATTTAGCTGATATTTTGGGAAAAACAGTTCCTGGCTTTGGTTCCCCTACTAATCGGAGTAATACATTTGGGCAAAGTTTACGCGGTCGTAATATTTCGGTCTTAATTGACGGTGTTCCCCAAAATGCTAATTTGCAATCAATTCCGGCTCAACTGACAACCATTGACCCCAGCGCGATTGAACGCATTGAAGTTGTTCGCGGTCCGAATGCAATCTATGGTGGTCAAGCTACTGGTGGTGTAGTCAATATTATTACTAAGAGGCCAAGCGGTCAAAGATTAACTTCTACAACCAATATTGGTTTAGATACTTCTTTGACTAATTCCGCAGATAGTTTTGGCTATAATTTGTCACATCAAATATCTGGGACAGAGGGCAAATTTGACTATACTGTCGGGTTTTCTCTGGTGACAACTGGGGGGTTTTTTGATGCTGAAGGCGATCGCATTGCTAATTTTGCAGGTGATGAAGATAGCACCAAAATCAATGCTTTGGCTAAGGTAGGAGTAGAATTAACGCCCGATCAACGTCTGCAATTTAGTTTTAATCATTTCGACCAGTGGCAAAATACTAACTTTATTTCTGATGAAGCTATTGATGAAATTCCCGGAATTCAAAAATCTCGCGCTCTGAGAATACCGGAGGGGACTACTGTAATTGGCGCTAGTGATGGGGCCTTTATCAACAATACTTTACTAAGTTTAAATTACAGTAATGATAGTATTTTAGCTAGTAAGGTTCTGGCTCAAGCTTACTATCGTAATTATGGTTTTGGTGGAGGAATTCCCGATGATAACCGTGATGGTAGGTTGAGAGCAATCACCAAATCAGAAGGCGATATAGAACAGTTGGGTGGAAGATTGCAGGTGGACACACCTTTTAATTCTCAAAGCACAGTGAGTTTACTTTGGGGGGTTGATTATCAAAAAGAACGCAGTTCTCAAAGATTTAATATTTTCGACCCTGATGAATTTGATACTTCCGGGGGTCGAGTTTTTCGCAAGATTGACGAACGTGTTTTTGTCCCAGAGTATGATTTTAGAGAACTGGGTATATTTGGTCAGTTGCAATGGGATGTTACTGATAATTTGCTGTTAAGTGGTGGCTTGCGCTATGTGAATATTGGTGTGACTTTAGACGATTATATCACAGCAGAAAATCCCCGTCGGCAGATTCAAGGAGGCGATCGCAGTTTTGATTCCACAGTTTTTAATGGTGGTATTGTCTACAAACTTACGCCGTCAGTTAGTGTTTTTAGTAACTTTGCTCAGGGGTTCTCAGTTCCAGATTTAGGTCGTGTTTTCCGCCGACCTCCTGGAGGTGTGGTGAATGTTTTAAACTCTTTGCAACTAACAGAACCACAGAAAGTAGATAACTATGAAATTGGTATTCGTAGTAATTGGGATAATCTCCAGGTGTCACTTTCTGGTTTCTACAACTATTCTGAGTTAGGTTCAGCTTTTAGTTTTAACCCTAATAGTGACTTCCTGGAAACTATTCGCGCTCCTCAAAAAATTTACGGGATAGAAGCAGCTGTGGATGTCCAACCATCTCAAGGTTGGAGTTTGGGAGGTACAGCTACTTGGATAGAAGGTGTAAATGATGAGAATAATGATGGTAATTTCCTTGCACTCAACAGTATTACTGTTCCACCATTAAAACTCACAGCCTACATAGAAAACCAAACCCTCCCCAGTTGGCGCAACCGACTGCAATTATTGTACTCAGGCGATCGCGATCGCGCTTTTCAAGATGAGGTAGAGGATGCCAAAATTAACAGCTTTATCACAGTTGACTATATCAGCAGTATCAAACTAGGTCAAGGTGAACTAAAACTTGGTATTCAAAACTTATTCAATAACCAATATTTCCCGGTTTATTCACAATACTTTGCCCCATTTTTTGATAGTGCCAATTATGCCGGAAAAGGTAGAACTCTCAGTGTAGGATATCAAATTGTTTGGTAAATAATCAGTAACCATGATTTTTTAGGGTGGGTTTTTGGCTCACCCTTTATATCAATTTTTACAATAGAAAGTTAATTATGCTAATGAGATTATTTTCGGTTTATAAATTCAAAGTAATATTAGGTATTGCCATAAGTTTCATTATCATAGGTTGTGGACTGAATAGCACACAAAATTTAAACCTGAACTTGGTCGACCTCACCCCGGTGAGGGTAGTCAGTCATGCTATGGGTGAAACCAAAGTTCCTTTATACCCCCAACGAGTAATTGTGCTAGGTGGGTTAGATAACATTTTAGCTTTAGGAATCAAACCGATAGCCGCGACAACCTTGGGTGACAATAATTTTCTCAAATATCTAGATCATTTAACCGACGGAATTGAGAAAATTGGTACTAACGGTCAACCAAATTTAGAAAAGATTTTATATTTAAAACCCGATTTAATTTTAGGGTTAAATTGGGATGCTGATTTATATCAAAATTTATCCCAAATTGCACCAACAGTTTTAGCAGAAGATGATATTGATTGGAAACAGTGGTTAAGAAAATTTGCGGAAGCACTAGGTGAGACAGAGAAGGCAGAAAATTTGCTGCAAGAGTATGACCAGAGAATCAAAGACTTACGGGAAAAACTGGGTGATAATCTTACAAAAACTCAAGTGTCTTTAGTAAATTTTTGGGCAAATTCTGCTCGTATTTATATGAATCGCTCATTTAGTGGTTCAATTATTAAGGAAATAGGTTTTTCTCGTCCTGTGTATCAAGACAAAGATAAAACTCAAGAAAATGTTTCATTAGAATTAATTCCCCAAATGGCTGGTGATGCTATTTTTCTGATCCTAGGAGGACACAATGAATCAAAGCTGCAACAATTTATCAATCATCCTTTGTGGTCAGACTTACCAGCAGTACAGCAAAATCGGGTTTATCCAGTACGAAATGATGTCTGGATTGCTGCATGGGGAATTATTGGAGCAAATGCAGTTGTGGATGATATCTGCAAATATCTAGTCAGGGAAAAATGTTGAAGCATGATCAAGGATGATTTTACCTTTTGACTAATAAATGAGAAGATCACAGATTATTGCAAATAATAAGCATAATTAAGCTAAAATATCATAATCACTTGAAAAAGATTCTCTTTTGACATCAACCCCCATACAATGGCTGGCTGATAGCTCCAACTTTATGAAAATTGGACTCCGACAATACTGGAATTTACTTGTAGACTATCTCCAACCGCAAAAATGGCGGGTAGTTAAGTTTGCGATCGCTCTTTTGTCCAGCATAGGACTACAATTAGTTAACCCCCAAATTCTGCGATATTTCATTGATACAGCCGTAACTGGAGGTTCAGGAAAAAATTTACTCTTAGCCGCTTTACTATTTATAACTGTAGCTTTAATCACCCAACTAATTAGCATTGCAGCTACGTATTACGGCGAAAACGTCGCTTGGGGAGCTACTAACGCCTTACGCGCTGATTTAGTTGAGCATTGTTTGCAATTGGATTTATCCTTTCATAAATACTCTACACCCGGTGAATTACTAGAAAAGGTAGATGGTGATGTTCACACCCTGTCACAATTCTTTTCTAAATTTACTGTTTACATCTTAGGCAATTTACTACTCATGTCCGGTGTAATTGTAGTCCTCTTTGCCGAAGATTGGCGAGCTGGTTTGGCGATCACATTTTTTAGCCTCACAGCATTATTTACTTTAATTCGTCTGCGTTCTATAGCTGTTCCCCATTGGGCGAATTATCGCCAAATAAGTGCTGATTTCTTTGGTTTTGTCGGTGAACAACTCGCCGGTATGGAAGACATCCGCGCCAATGGAGCGAAAAATTATGTCATGCACCGCTTCCAAAAAATTTTACAACTGTGGTTACCAGTATTTCATAAAGCCCGCTTTGCCAGTACCATTCTTTGGGGTACAACTAACGGGATTTTTACATTAGGGACAGCGATCGCCTTAAGCGTCGGTGCTTACCTTTGGAGTAAAAACATTATTACAATTGGGACAGTATATATACTATATTATTACACCAACTTACTCAGCGAACCCATTGAACAAATCCGCAACCAATTTGAAAACCTGCAACAAGCAGAAGCCAGTATTTACCGCATTCAAAATTTACTTCAAGTAAAATCAAAAATTAGTGTAGGTGGAGAACAACAACTTCCTCACCGGGCACTTTCAGTCACTTTTAACAACGTCTCATTTAGCTATAATGACCACGAATCTGATATTAGAAATTTAGTATTGCAAGACATATCCTTTAACTTACCTGCCGGTGATGTATTAGGCTTATTAGGGCGTACAGGTAGCGGTAAATCCTCCCTAGCGCGTTTATTACTGAGATTATATGACCCACACTCAGGCCTAATTCACTTGGGAGGTATACCAATTAACCAAACTCCCATAACAGACTTACCGCAAAAAATCGGATTAGTCACCCAAGATGTGCAATTGTTTCAAACAACAGTCAGAAATAACCTCACCTTTTTTAACCCACACATCAGTGACGAACGCATCCATGAAACCTTAGAAATATTGGGACTATCACAATGGTTATATTCATTACCCCAAGGCTTAGATACAAATTTGGGGCCAGATAGTAATGGCTTATCTGCGGGACAAGCGCAGTTACTCGCATTTACTCGCGTCTTTCTCAAAGACCCTGGTTTAGTAATTTTAGATGAAGCCTCCTCTCGCCTCGACCCCATCACCGAGAAACTCGTACAAAAAGCCGTTGATAAATTATTAACCGGGCGTACTGGCATTATTATTGCTCATCGTTTAGCCACTGTACAAAAGGCTAACCAAATACTCATTTTAGAACAAGGTAAAATCATAGAATATGGTGAACGAGAAGTATTACTTAATAATTTAGAATCACGGTTTTCCCAATTATTACAGACAGGCTTAAGCGATATTTTAACTTAAAAATAATTATGGCAGCAACAAAAAAATGCAACCATTGGCAATTATTATGGCAACTAATTTGTTACCAACCCAAACTATATATTATTGACAGCATCTACTGGATTTTAATTATGGGTTTGCCAGCCCTACCCGGTTTAATCATCAGGGAATTTTTCAATAGTTTAACTAATACAGCACAGTTGGGTTTATCACCCTTAGCCTTAATTGCATTATTACTTGCTCTCAATTTTGGGCATATTGCTGTTATATTTACCGGACGTATTACCAAAACCCAACACCGTTTCTTAATGCGGTCATTACTGAGACATAACTTATTAGAACGCTTATTCCACAATCCCACAGCACAGCCCATGATTGTTAATCAAGAAGCTGAAAAAACTGGATCTCAGGGAGAAATAATTAGCTATTTTCGTGATGATGCCGAACAAATAGAAGACAACGTAGCCTGGATATCAGAAATTTCTGGAGAAGGAATATTTGCTATTCTTTGTTTAATGATTTTAGTGAGTATTAATGTGCAGATGACCGTGTTTGTGTTTCTGCCCTTAGTCGGAATGGTCGCAATTATTCAACGCGCAGAAACTCGCATTAAAAAGTATAGGAAAGCGAGCCGCCAAGCTACCGAAAAAGTTACAGGGCTTTTAGGTGAAATATTTGGTTCAGTTCAAGCTATTAAAGTCGCCGGCGCAGAAAAAAATGTTTTGGATTATTTTCATACTTTAAATGAGCAACGCCGCCAAACAATGATTAAAGATAGCTTGTTGAATGCTATTCTTAATTCTACCTTTCAAAATATGGTGAATCTAGGAACCGGTATAATTCTTTTACTGGCTTCTCAATTCATGCAGAGTGGCGTTAATCAGTTAACAGTTGGTGACTTTGCTTTATTTGTATACAACCTTTCCTTTGTGACTGGCTTTTTTAGCTCTGTTGGCGGTTTTCTAGCGTTATCTAAACATACAGAAGTATCTTTTGAACGGATGGCTAGTTTATTAGCAGGTGTATCCGCGGATATATTAGTAGCTCCCAATCAACTTTATGTAAATGACCTGAATAATCGCCAAAAACCCTTACCGCCATTAGAACCACCTGTGAGAAATGAGCAAAATAAACTGCAAGTTTTAACAGTATCTCATCTCACCTATAATTATCCTGGTACTGACCAAGGAATTAAAGATATTAACTTGGAAATTAAACGGGGTAGTTTAACTGTAATTACTGGTGAAATTGGTGCAGGTAAAACTACATTACTGCGGGTTTTATTAGGATTACTACCTAAACACAAGGGTGAAATTTACTGGAATGGGAACATTGTAGAAAGCCCAGCTAGTTTCTTTGTTCCTCCTCGCAGTGCTTATACTCCCCAAATTCCCCAATTATTTAGCTACACTGTGCGAGAAAACATTTTGTTGGGTTTATCTAAAGATGACCAAGATATTGCCACAGCTTTAAAAATGGCGGTGTTTGAGCAAGATTTGGCGACTATGAACGAAAGTTTAGAAACTGTAGTTGGTTCTAAAGGTGTGCGGTTATCTGGGGGACAAATGCAACGAGTAGCAGCAGCGCGGATGTTTATCCGCAAACCGGAATTATTAGTATTTGATGACCTTTCCAGCGCCTTAGATGTAGAAACAGAATTGGCGTTATGGTCGCGGATATTTGTTAATAATCCTGAACAGCAAGAAAATTCTTGGACACCAACCTGTCTTGTAGTTTCCCATCGTCCTGCTGTGTTGCGTCGTGCTGACCAGATTATTGTCATGAAAGCAGGGAAAGTGGAAACACAAGGTAAATTTGATCAAATTTTCCAGGAATAAGTTTTGTAGTAAGGAGTTTAGTCCTTGCTTTTACACTCGCCTGTTTTGGTGATTCCACTACCAACGTGAGAGTTCCTAAAGCAATTGATTGATTAGTTAAGTCTCTCAATTCATCTAGGTAAATTACTTGCACTACCTCAGAATAAATTTATTTATTCGGGGGATTTGTTTCAAGTACAAGATATCATTTACCTTGTCTCTGGTGTGGGAGGGATGCGGACTAAAAGATGAGAACGAAGTGTTCCCGGTAGTTTCCCAGGTAAAACATATCCGTCTTTACTTGCTTGATAAAGCAGGCTGAATTGCAACAAATCAGTTGTATTTTCCTCTGTTAAATCCACAAAATGATATGTATATTTTTCTGGACAAACAAAAGTCACAGTACAAGGTCGGCCACAAGTCCATAAACAACCTACAGGTTCAATATTGAGATGATGATAAATAGAATTATCCTTTTGCAGTTCTAGCAGTTGCAAAAATAATTTATTTCCTTCAGCGCGTTCATCAGCTTCTTCATGGTCGATAACAGCACTACAAGATTTACAAACAAATAAAGTATGAAGAGTCATAACAAAAGTAATTAAATAAAAAAATATAGCATTTCCCATGCTCGTGAGATACAAATTTTTTTAGTTTTAGGGAACAGGGAACAGGGAACAGGGAATAGGGAATTGGTGTGTACTTCATGAGCCTGAAAAAGGCTTTATTGTAATAAATTAGCCCGCTTGGCAATATTTTACAGTAGGTTTTTAGTACCTAAAATAAAAGTATTAATAGTAAAATTATTGTGTGCTGGGCATACTGCCCGCCCCTATACATAATCACCTGAAATTTACTCTGATTTAGGGTGTATTGACGAGATATTGAAATAAATCATCAATAATGGCGTTTGCAGCTAACATACCACTCCCAATCCAGTAACTGGGAACTACATAAACCTTATTGTTGCGTACAGCTTTTAAATTTTTCCACAGAGGATTTGCTTGTAATTCCTCTAATTTCTTTTTAGCTGTTTGATTGCCTTTAGCGTTATTTTCGTATGTCCAAATAAATATCACATCACCATCCGCTTTTTCAATTAATTCCTTACTGATAGATACTTGAATGGGATTCCCAAATAATTTTTTTGCTTCCGATGCGGTGAAACTTTGGGATTTTGGGCGAGATAATCCCGCGTCTTGTAAAACTGTGCCGCAAAAAGAATCCCTGAGATAAAGGTTGATTTTATCCGGATAAACTCGTACTACAGAAACTTGAATTTTAGCTAAATATTCGTCCATGTTTTCCTGAAATTTAGCCAAACGACGGTAATAATTTTCTGTTACTTCTTTAGCAGTTTCTTCCTTACCTAAAGCGACACCAATGTTATTAAATACTTGTTTCCATTGACCACTATTTTCAAATTTCAATAAAACTGTGGGTGCTATCTTGGACAAGAGAGAATATATTGATTCGAAATACTTGAACCCGATAATGAAGTCCGGTTTCATTCCCAAAATACTTTCTAAATTAGGTTCGCCCATTGTACCGATGTTATTCACTCCTGTCATCTGCTCTCGCCAATGTGAGGAAAACTCGGAAATCACACTACCAACAGGTTGAATACCTAATGCGATCGCATTTTCCAAGGAAGTATCATCTAAAGTCACAAGTCGCTCAAACTTGTCTGGAATACAGGTGATTCCCGCAGAGTGTTTAAGATCACTACAAGCTGCGTTTGTTATCTGTTCATTCACGGGTATAGAACCACCATAATGACAAGCTACAGTCACCAATAAAGAACAAAACATTGCTATCGCCAATCCCCACCAGCGAGTTAAGCGTTTGAATTTGATATAACTTTCATTCATGATGGTTATTTATAACCTACACCTGATGTTGTTTAAAATGTCACAGAAAAACTACCAATAACCCTTAATGGTGCGCCAGGTTCTATAGCTACTCTCCCAAAATTTGCTCCGTGAAAATATTTTTCATTAAACAGATTTTGGATATTAACCCCAGACCGCCAATTATCACGTTGATAGTAGATTGCTGCGTCTGTTCTCAGATAACCAGGGATGACATAAGTATTTTCGTCGTTACCTTGGCGATCGCCTATATAAAACAAACCTAAACCAAAACCTAAACCTTGTAAATTACCGCGTTGTAATTGATAAGTTGTCCATAAACTGGCTGTATTAAATGGGATATTCGCCGGACGATTCCCAGCAGAACCATCATTAAATTCTGTGTACTTAGCATCAACATAAGAATAAGATGCAATCACATTCCAACCAGGACTAATTTCTCCCCCAACATTGAGTTCAACTCCTTGGCTGCGTTGTTTTCCTATCGGAATGCTAAAGTCTGGATTAGCTGGATCAGTTGTAGCCATATTTGATTTTATAATGTCATAAGCTGCCAAAGTAGCCGCTAATTTGCCATCCAAAAATTCACCTTTTACACCAACTTCATATTGAGTTCCCCGTTCAGGTTCTAAAATTGTTCCATCTACGCTTGTCGCAAAATTTGGTGAAAATGATTGACTGTAACTAGTATAAAGAGAAATAGGTTGAATAGGTTGGTAAACAATACCCAGTCTGGGGGTGATAGCTGTATCGTATTGATTGGATTCAGAACCATCCCGTAAATCTTTACTGTTTTGATCTACAAAATCCAACCTTCCACCCACAACCAATTTTAAATTATCTGCAAAAGCTACTTGGTCTTGTACGAAAATTCCTAAACCAGTACTTCTATTCTGGTTATTACGCACAACGTTGGTTAATTCTTCTAAACCAGGTCTGGGTATGGCATTGTAAACGGGATTAAATACATCAATACTTGGTGTAATTCCTCCCGGTAATCGGCTCTGAGTTCCCCCTGATGTAGACCTAGCTAAGTCAACACCAAATAAGAGAGTATGATCAATTGAACCTGTCGCCAACTTACCAACTAAATCAGTTTGTAAGGTATAATTTTCTTGATAGTCATCATTGGATCTAAAGTTCCGTGTGAGAATCCCTGTTGTTTCATCTAATCTCACAGGTTCAGCACGATAATCGAAGGTATCTGCACTCTGATATCGGAAAGCATTGCGGATTTTCCAATTATCGTTAAAATTATGTTCTAAGCGATAGCTAAAACCTATTTCTTCTACTTTCCTTACATCATCTGGTTCGCCTAAAATACGCTCCACAGGAATATCAAGAATACCATTACCAAAAGCTAAAAATCCCCGATCAAATGGACGCTCATCGTTGAGATAGTCGAATTGCAACGTTAAGTTGGTTGCTTTGCCAATTTCCCATTTTAAAGTGGGTGAAATAAAGAATCTTTGAATATCTTGATTAAAATCACGGAATCCTGCTGAAGATTCGTAAACAGAGTTGAGCCGATATAGCAAAGTTCTATCGGAATTTAGTGGACCAGAGATATCAAGACTAGGACGAAATGTGGAGAAATTACCTACGGACAATTCAGCATTATAATAGGGATCTTTGAGAGGTTGCTTTGTAACTAAATTAATTACACCTCCCGGTTCGACGCCACCATATAAAACTGAAGCCGGTCCTTTGAGAACTTCTAGACGCTCAACGTTTGCAGTTTCTCTAATACCATTTCGTCCATCCTTGAAACCATCAACTAAAATACCTCCACCAAAAAGACCACCGTTAAAAAATCCGCGAGTAGCCAGTTGATCTACGCCCCCACCAAACCCACCATTTTGAACCACACCACCAACATTCAGCAGCGCATCCCTTAAACGAGTAACTCTTTGATCTTTGATCACTTGTTCAGGAACTACTTGAATAGTCTGAGGAATATCTCGGATTAGAGTATCAGTTCTCGTTCCAGTTGCAGCATTACGTACACGGTATCTATTTTGCTGACCTATAACTAATAATTCAATTGGTTCTTCTGGTTGGGTTTCAGAAGTAGATGCTGTGGTTATGACACTAAAAATTAAACCCTGGTCAGCATCAAATAACTCGACTTGCGGCGCAGCAGTTTCACCTGTGATGGTGACGCGAATTGTATTTGCATCTAAATTGCTAACTTTAACTTCAGTAATTCCCGCCATGGGTTTTTCGAGGCGAAATGATGTGTCACCGCTAGGTAGGTTTAACTGGGCATTGGAGATGTTAATAATAAAACTATTGCCCTCACTTTGATTTGTGAGTTGCAGTTGATCTGATTGATTGGTTTCTAAAATTACTTCTACACCTTTGTCCGTTGTTTGTAAATTAACACCTGCTACCTGAATCACAGACTGAGCCAGCCATTGCTGAATTCTACTAGAAGCTTGTTGTATATCACTTAATTGAGAAATTTTACCTTTTGGTTTTTCGTGGCCTTCAGCTAAAACAGGTGGGTTAACCAATAGCAAAGCTAAAATGACCATCCAAGCTAGTTTATTTAACTGATTTGACATTACTCGACTCACAACAGTAATAAATAGGCATGAGGAATTGGGAAGAGTTAACAGTAACCGCTAACTACTCTCAATACCTTATCAACTGAATTTCGGTAATTTATAATTACTATCAAGAAGTCTACAGGAAATTAATCGGATGTGGATAAATGTTGTGAACGCTAGACGGAATTTTTTGAACGCTAGACGGAATTTTTGCTTTTTAAGTGATTTAATCAGGTGAGAATTGTATTTATATCAAAATTTTTAATTTTCCTGTAATTACCCTATCAATTCATTAATTTCCAGAGATGAACGTGAATTAGCTAATAAAAATTCTTTAGGGTTGATACCAAATTTTTTCCTAAAAGCAGTAGCGAAGTAGCTACGACTAGCAAAACCAACGCTACGCGCAGCTTTAGAAATACTTGTTTCTCCTGCTACTAACAATTTTCTGGCTTGTTCTAGTCGGTAATGATGTAAATAGCCAAAGACAGTTGTACCAAATACCAACCGAAAGCCACGTTTAAGGGTACAGTCATTTAACCCCACTTGTCGGGATAATTCGATTAAAGAGGGGGGATTATCTAAATTTTTTAATAAAATGTCTTTAGCAGAGTGAATGCGTTCTACATCTTCTGGTTTGATTGTAAAGCTGTTATGTTTAGCTGGATGTGCTGCTACGTCTTGTTCTACCAACAATACCATCAATTCTAAAACTTTACTCTCTAAATACATTCTTTTCATTAGTCCGTGATAGGGGCAATTTAAAATTTGCTGTATTCCTACTTGCATTGCTGGAGTTGTAATACTAGAACGAGAATAATATGTTTCATCAGTTTTTCTGACTAAATGAGTTAATTCTGGTGGGAGTATGTCCTGTTCTCTTGCTATGAATAAGTAAAATATTTCCGGTTCAATATGTACATTAATCTCAATTTGGTTTTGTAATTTAAATGATGAAAATTTTTCTTTAGGCGCAAGCCCGCTACCCCATAATGTGTTTTTTCCGTCGTGAACAGAACAATGGTGATTTTGGCGATGACTGGAAATATAAAAACTGTATTCTAAAGGATGTTGTCTATCTGGAAGATGCAAAATTATATCATCATATAATTGAGTTTCTGTAATTGCTAAGGACAAACCTTCCCGCAATTCTATTTCTCCATAAAATCCTGTACCTAGTTCTGAAGGGAATTGCAAAATACTATCAAACATTTCCCACTGTTCACCGAGGATAGTAGATAGTCCGTCGCACTTTCTTTGTGCTTCTGGTATTTCTACAAATAAATCCCAAAAAGCTTGTTGTGAAATTGTAATCGTCATAATATATGAGGGATAAGTTTTCGGGTTTTGCCTATTCTTGACTATGATGTTGGGGAAAAATTCTCATCTCCAAGCACAAGTAATAGATGCATAGTAAATTTGAGTAGTACTTATGATTAAAAACAGCCTAAATACAGCAATTAGCATCTTATTGAGAAATAATAGCACTAATTGAATTAGAATAATATATTCTTATACTGGTAAACTGTAATTTAATATACAGAATTTCTGTTAAATCATGCTAGCTGCACGGGTTACTTCGTATCAGGGCGGGGATAGGGAGCGGGGTACGTCGCAGTTCTCGCAGATTGTTTTGACCCACTCTGCCTGTGATTTCCGGGTCATCCTCTGGGGTAATGATGAGGCTATATAATAAATAAATAACAGTATCTATACTTCCACACCATAGGGGTGAGGGACACAAGAGTCAAACTGGAACTAAGCAATACTCTAAAATGCAGTGTAGTAGTGCATTTTAGGGTATAGGTATGAGCTTGGTATTTGATGCTTTAGTGATTGGTTCTGGACCGGGAGGATTGGCGATCGCCGCCGCCCTATGTAATCAAGGTCTGAGGGTTGCAGGTTTAGCAACCACACCCCCCCCATTAGAGTGGTCAAACACATACGGTATCTGGTGCAATGAATTAGAACCAATGAAGATGACCCATCTTCTCAGCCATCGTTGGCAAAACTGTGTCACCTACACCCTTGATCAAAAAATATCCCTTCAGCGTGAGTACGGTTTATTTGATAATGTCAAGCTGCAGTCACACTTCTTAAAACAGTGCGAGCAGGGTAAAATGGTATGGCATCAGGGTACTGCTACCAGCATTGAGCATTTACCAACCCATTCATGCGTCACTACGACCCAAGGAGCAAAGGTAGCCGCCAGAGTGGTTATTGATGTCAGTGGTCACAAACCCGCGCTGTTAAAAAGACCCCAAAGCGATCGCATTGCCTATCAAGCAGCTTACGGCATCGTCGGCACTTTTTCCTCACCACCCATTGATACCCAACAGTTTGTTTTAATGGACTACCGCAGCGATCATCTATCACCGGCGGAAAGACAAGAAGAACCCCCCACATTTCTCTACGCCATGGATTTAGGAGACGGTGTATTTTTTGTAGAAGAAACCTCCCTAGCCAACAGTCCCGCAGTCTCCTTTGAGGTATTGAAAAAGCGGTTGTATCAACGTTTAGCCTTTCGAGGTGTGCAGGTAAATCACATCCATCACATTGAATACTGTTTGTTCCCGATGAATTTACCCTTACCGTTGATCAATCAATCCGTCATGGGCTTTGGTGGCGCTGCTAGCATGGTACATCCCGCATCTGGTTATATGGTAGGGGCTTTGATTCGACGAGCCCCCGGGGTAGCAGCAGCGATCGCCCAGGCTTTGAATCATCCGAATGGGTCTCCTGGGGAGATTGCAGCCACAGGATGGCAAACCCTATGGTCAACCGAGGAAATCCGTAAACACGCCTTGTACCGGTTCGGTTTAGAAAACTTAATGCGGTTTGACGAGGGGACGCTACAAGCTTTCTTTGCTTCATTTTTCCAGTTATCCTTACCCCAGTGGAGCGGTTTTTTAGCAAATACCCTGTCTATTCCAGAAATGCTGCAAACCATGCTCAATCTGTTTGGTCGAACTACTAATGAGGTGCGCTGGAATTTAATGCGCTCTGCTTGGAGCGATCGCGCTTTGTTGTGGGAAGTTTGGCATCCTCAAGTCAATATTGACCCAGAAAACAAACCCGGTAGCAGGAGTAAATAACTTAGGTATAGCCACCGTCAGGTAGTTCACTTCCCATGGACTTACCAGCTAAATATCCTGTTGTCCAAGCACTTTGGAAGTTAAAACCACCCGTGACACCATCAATATCTAGAATTTCTCCGGCAAAATAAAGACCGGGAATTAACTTACTCTCCATAGTCTTAAAATTAACTTCCTTGAGATTAACACCACCACAGGTAACAAATTCCTCTTTAAACACTCCTTTTCCCGTAATTAAATATTCTCCCTGGGTCAGTTCTTGAATTAGCTGATTTAATTTTTTATTGGATAGTTCAGCCCAACGGTCTTCTGTCGTTATCCCCACCCGGTCAATAAGATATTGCCAGACACGGTGCGGTAGGTCAACTCCACGATGTAAGACCATGGCTTTTTGTCCCCATTGTGTCTTAACTGCTAAGATTTTTTGCTGCACTTGTTCTTGATTGAAATCCGGTAGCCAATTCACCAATAATTTAGCTTGATAGCGGTTTTCGTGCAAAAATCTGGCACCCCAAGCCGAAAGTTTCAGCACCGCAGGGCCACTCATACCCCAGTGGGTGATTAATAATGGCCCTGTTTGTTCTATTGGTGGTTTTCCTGTCCCAGATAAACGTAATTGTACGGGGTTCACACTCACCCCAGCCAATAACCTCAGTTTGGGTTCGGGAATATTAAAGGTAAATAAAGAAGGTACAGGGGGTTCAATGTTATGACCCAACTCCCTAGCAATTTTATAACCCACAGGGTTACTTCCTGTTGCCAAAAGCAGGCGATCGCATTTTTGGCTCAGTCCAGACTTGAGGATAATTTCAAACCCTGGAGCTTGGGGAAGTTTTTTCACATCAACTACTGCTGTACCGATGCGTAATTGTACCCCAGCTGACGCCGCAGTTTTAATCAAACATTCCACAATTGTTTCAGAATTATCTGTGATGGGAAACATCCGCCCATCAGCTTCTGTTTTTAACCGCACACCGTGGTTTTCAAACCAAGCTACTGTATCTTCAGCTTGAAAGCGGCTAAAAGCACCCCGTAAAGCCTTACCACCTCTGGGGTAATTTTGTACTAATCTGGCTGGTTCAAAGCAAGCATGGGTGACATTACAGCGTCCTCCACCGGAAATCAACACTTTCGCCAGTGGTTGACGACTAGCTTCGAGTAAGGTAACTTGGGCGTCAGGATTCATTTGAGCACAAGCGATCGCACCAAAAAATCCTGCCGCTCCACCTCCAATCACTACAATATCTAAAGTTGGTCTTTGAATATTCAAGGCTAAAAACTTCTATAATACATACATCTAGAAACCAGCGGTTATTCTCACAGTTCTAGCGGTTCAAAAAAATCTTTTGTCACTCCACACACAGGACAAACCCAATCCTCAGCCAATTCCTCAAAGGGCGTTCCGGGAGCTACACCGCTATCAGGATCGCCGACTTCTGGGTCATATTCGTAGCCACACACCGTACATACATAGTTTTCCATAGTTTTTAGTCTGTCATAGATTGAGACTACAACCGCCACCAGGTTTTTTGTACATAGCTAATCATCCCTATGGTAATCGCCCCTAGTAACAACAGTCCAATGACACCACCGGGAATAAATGTCAGCATACCAAAACCTCTAACTACCCACATGGCTAGTGCTATACCCAGAAGAATCCCGAAAATTTGGGTTAATGTCCGATTTAAGGAAGATTGATTCACCCAGTTTCCCTCTCAAATCAATTCAATTCAATATAGTCTACTTGACATCCCATGTATTTTACTTATAGTTTTGATAAAAAGTGATAAGAAGTACGTTTTTTGCGGATATATTCAGTATGATTTCGGTTAAAAGATTGGTTGAGGCAGCAAAACAGTGGAACTAGAATTTAATTGGTTTGACTAGATACTATGGAATGGTTTGTGTGTTTCATCACTCACAGGTAGAGAAGTTGAGGAGTAACTGAAATTAGTATGTCTGCATCTCATATCTCCAACTCGATGATTACAGGTTTGAATATCCCTTGGAGTCAAGACAAGCAATTGTCGCTGATGCAGGGTGAAATTTTCTTGCAAACCTTACCCCATACAGCTTGGGGTGGTGCGGTTACAGCTTGGATGTATTTACCACTATTGCGATCACATGTATGGCAGCAATTAACTGATTACCGTCGTTGGGTGGAATATTTTCCTGATATTATCAAAAGTCAAGTTTTGTCACAAGATCAAGTGAAGCGACTGTATCAATCTGCACAAAAGAAATTTTTATTTCTCACAGCTGAAGTAGAAATTTATCTTCATGTGGTAGAACTGCTAGGGGAACAAATTCAATTCCGCATGGAAAGAGGGAGTTTTGCCGACTTCACTGCCACTTTAGACCTAAAAGATTTGAGTCATGGCACTTTGTTAGCATACCGAGTACAAGCTACCCCTAATATTCCCATCCCCTCTGTTTTGATTCAACAAGCCATGAATTTTGAGTTACCGGCAAATATGCGTAATATGCGACAAGTTTTATGTCAGTAGGCATAACTACAAAGGTGAAACTATCGTAATGCGCGCACCTTTCCCGCTGTTACTATAGCATTTCCCATGCTCGTGAGGTACATTTTTTTTAGTTTGAGGGAACACCGGAACAGGGAACAGGGAATGGGGAACAACAAGCAGGGAAATGTCCTAACACTTGTGGTTGCTGCTATATACCTGACCCAGATAGAATTTAATGTTAAATAGGGGACTTAGGTTTTGTCCCCTACTGATGCTGATTGTTCTTAACTGGTAAACACTTCTACAGGTAAACGACTGAAGGAAAGACGCTCATTTTGTACATCCACAAAAATAGTGTCGCCGTCGTTGAATTCACCCCGTAAGATAGCCTTAGCAATTTGAGTTTCTAACTCTCTTTGAATGGCTCGCTTGAGTGGACGCGCTCCATATACAGGGTCATACCCTACTTCTGCCAAAAAGTCAAGGGCTGCATCGGAGAGTCTCAGGGATATCTTGCGATCGCTTAATCTTTCCCTTAATCTGTCTACTTGTATTAGCACAATCTGGCGCAGTTCCTTTTTCTCCAACCCGTGGAAGATAATCATTTCATCAATACGATTGAGGAACTCTGGACGGAAACTATTGCGCATAGCTTCCATAACTCGGCGGCGCATTTCATCGTACTGTGTAGCCTCCCCAGCCACATCGAGAATATACTGTGAACCGATATTACTGGTCATGATAATAATCGCATTCTTAAAGTCTACAGTATGACCTTGGGCATCGGTGACACGACCATCATCGAGGATTTGCAGGAAAATATTAAATACGTCCGGGTGTGCTTTTTCGATTTCGTCGAACAGAATCACAGCATAGGGACGACGGCGAATAGCTTCGGTCAACTGTCCCCCCTCTTCATAACCCACATATCCAGGAGGCGCACCAATTAACCGGGAAACCGTGTGTTTCTCCATATATTCAGACATATCAATGCGCACTAAAGCCTCTTGTGTGTCGAACATATAGGCGGCCAGGGCTTTGGCTAACTCAGTTTTACCGACACCAGTCGGACCGAGGAAAATAAAGCTAGCTGTGGGACGATTGGGGTCAGCTAGTCCCGCGCGGGATCTTTGGATAGCATCGGCCACAGCTGTAACCGCTTCAGCTTGTCCCACGACGCGGCGGTGTAGTTCATCTTCTAAATGCAGCAGTTTTTCCTTTTCTGATTCTACTAACTTGCTGATGGGGATTCCTGTCCACTTAGAAATAATTTCCGCAATGTCAGCTTCTGTGACTTCTTCACGCAATAGGGATTTACCAGTTTTTTGGGCGTTGGCTAATTCCCCTTCCGCGGCTTCTAATTGGCGATGTAAATCTGTTAACTTCCCATATTTCAACTCTGCAGCACGATTCAGGTCATAATTTCTCTCTGCTTGCTGTACTTCTAAATTAACTCGGTCAATTTCTTCTTTAATTGACTGAATTTTGTTGATAATATCCTTTTCAGATTGCCATTGAGCAGTCAGGGTTCTTTGTTCTTCTTTGAGATCCGCTAGTTCTTTTTCAATTCTTTCTAAACGTTCTCGAGAAGCTGCATCTGTTTCTTTTTGCAAAGACAGCTTCTCCATTTCCAATTGCAAAATCTTACGGTCGATTTCGTCTAGTTCCTCTGGTTTAGAGGTAATTTCCATTTTTAACCGTGCCGCAGCTTCGTCTACCAAGTCAATGGCTTTATCTGGGAGGAAGCGATCGCTAATATACCGACTAGACAATGTAGCGGCTGCAACTAAAGAACTGTCGGATATTTTTACCCCGTGGTGGACTTCATAGCGCTCTTTCAACCCCCGCAATATAGAAATTGTATCTTCTACAGTGGGCTGATCTACATATACTTGCTGGAAGCGTCGTTCTAAAGCCGCGTCTTTTTCAATATATTTACGATATTCATCTAAGGTGGTCGCCCCAATACAACGCAATTCACCCCGGGCCAACATGGGTTTTAACAAGTTCCCCGCATCCATAGCGCCTTGGGTAGCACCAGCACCGACGACGGTATGAATTTCATCAATAAATAAGACTATATTACCGCCGGATTCTGTAACTTCTTTTAATACTGCTTTGAGTCGTTCTTCAAATTCCCCCCGGAATTTAGCCCCGGCGATTAAAGCACCCATATCTAAGGCGATTAATTTCCGGTCTTTCAGGGACTGGGGGACATCACCAGCAATAATTCTTTGGGCGAGTCCTTCAGCGATGGCGGTTTTACCAACACCTGGTTCACCAATCAGCACGGGATTATTTTTGGTACGTCGCGATAGAATCTGCACGGTGCGGCGAATTTCATCATCCCGGCCAATAACTGGGTCTAGTTGACCTTTACGTGCTGCTTCTGTCAGATCACGTCCGTATTTTTCCAGTGATTGATATTTTCCTTCTGGATTTTGGTCGGTCACTTTTTGACTCCCACGAATTTGCTTAATAATTTTTTTGAGTTTACCTTCGTCTAAACCAAATTCTTGGCATAAAGCTTTACCAAAGCGGTCATCTTTGGCGTAAGCCAGTAATAAATGTTCAATAGAAATATATTCGTCTTGGAAATCTTGACGATATTTATCTGCTCTATCTAATAGTGTATCTAAACTGCGACCCAAAAATACAGATGTACTGCTACCAGATACTTTTGGTTGGCGTTGGAGAAATTGCTCAGTGCGATCGCGGATTCTTTGCCAATCAACACCCGCTTTAGTTAATATGCTGCTAGCTAAACCATCCTGTTCTAGCAAGGCCTTCATCAGGTGTTCGCTTTCGAGCTGCTGTTGCTGATGTTGTTTAGCAATATCTGGGGTATGGGCGATCGCTTCCCAAGCTTTTTCGGTAAATTGGTTAGGATTAGTGGGTTGCATAGGCTTTTGCAATAATAAAGAACCGCCAAGGATAAATACCTTCAGGCTGCACCGACTGAAAATTTCTATTGTTAATCCATATTGTAAGCAGCACCCCTGATCAGCGAGATCGGTGTTCACGTCTTCTGTGAGTGGTATTTCCGAACCAAAAAAGCTAACTAATGCTAACAAAAGTCGGCTTTTTCTTCCTGTTTCAGCCTAGCAGTGTCGGCACTATCTAGTCCACAGGCTAACACGATCAATCTGACCGCTTCTTGTTTTAAATTCATCGCCGCGTTTAAATCTCTGTCACTCTCAAAGCCACAACTATCACATTTAAACACTCTTTGAGATAATGGCAGTGATGATTTCTTTTCTCCACAACTTGAGCAAGTCTTACTACTGGGATAAAATCTATCCACAATTACCAACT
>NZ_JAQMTM010000070.1:0-9854 GCF_028331085.1 Anabaena sp. CS-542/02 | reverse complement strand
GCAATTTATTCTCAGTGCTTCTAACGATGCTCATTACAGCCCCTCTATGCCATTTCAACATCACGCCTTGGATATAATGCGGGCTATTGAAACCGATAGATGGTCAGTGCGGGCGACTAATACCGGATATTCCGCCTTTGTTGACCCCCACGGACACACTTTATGGATATCTGGATATAATACCTATGCAACTCATGCTGAAACTATCTACAAGCGGGAAACTCGCACTTTATACGTGCGTTGGGGTGATTGGTTGACGGTTGTATTGTTGGGGTTGGCTGGGTTCTTCTATCAAGTTATTCGTCTCACTTGATGGGGAGAATTGAAAATTTAAGAGGATGTTTTAAAACTTATGATTAATGTATCAAATATTGTTTTACCCCACCCTCACCATTTCCTTGCAAGGGGAGAGAACTTGATGTTATTGCTTACGGTGTTCGGTGTGTTCCCTCTTGAAAAGTTATAAAACAACCTCTAAATAGGTTTGACTACTTGAAAGGGAATGGTCATTGCTGCTAATCTTTGAGTATCAATACCACCGACTCCCTTTGGTAATGCCATCCTTTCTACATTCATTCCCCCCCGTGTAGCTGTATCTAGGTCATCAAGGAGGTTATTAGTTAAATCCAAAATTTCATCATTGACAGAAATCGGACTACGTGTGTTTCTCATACCTCTGCTAACTGCTATTCTCTCTAAGGTTTGTAAAGCAGTGCGTAAAGGCGTTGTACTCCCAAGAGATACGATCTAAAGGTTGCTGTAAAGCGATCGCTACATCCGCAGACAAGTCATTGAGAACGGCGGAAAAAATCCAGGTAGCATAGATTTGCATCTGGACACCATTAGTCCCATCTACCCACAAATAAGACAAACCTAACAATGCTCGCCACCACAGAGTCTCATTCTTTATGGAGACCTCAAGAACAATCCCAAGTTTTAAGCTTTACCCAGGTAGGATACATATTTGTTTGATTTAGCATCTGTATTCAGGAGTTTTACCAGTAGGGAAATAATTCCTAGACTTCATAGTAAATTGTTAAAAAGTCTTGTCCTTGTCTATCAATACCACCAGATAAATGTCCTAGTTTCTTAGAACCAATTTGTTGATATAAGTAATTAAAACTGTGAGAATTAATTCCATAATGCTGGCGCATCTTACCCAAATAATGTTCAATATCTTGCAAGGGGATGTTAGCTTTATAAAAATTTAAATCAAAGGATTTGCGGGGATTATTTTCTTCACTTACCTCTAGATAAATAAAAGGATTATCATTAACCCTGTCAGCAGCAAAATTGATTATCTCCTGGACTATTTTCCCCGGATGAGAGTGATTGTAACCCTGATAAATAGATGATATCCTGTTGAAAATCTCTGCTACAGACAGCAAAGGATAGCAGGTATATGTAGATATAACCCCTTTGGTATTGTCCAGGGCGTTCCATTTAAACCCTAAACCCAGAAGATGGGTTTCGGTTTTATGAGATTTACTTTTGAGATCGTTAACCATTTGATCCCAAAATTCTAAATATACTTTATAAATACAACTGACTTCATTGCCTTCAAAACCAAAATATACTACACTTGCCTGAGATAAATTGTGCTGAAATATTTGTAAATATTTCTCTGGTATATCCATTTGTTTGCAGAAATATAAGAAGTTATCCCTCAAGTTGTCTGCTGTTTGTATTGCCAGTATAAAGCGATTTTTATGTAGTCCATTTTTAGTAATTTTCCAAGATGCTTCTAAACGGAATTGCAAATTGAGATATTCTAAGGTATCAAAGATTAAATAGGCTTTTTGATCTATTATTTGTTGTGACATATAAGTATATTTTTATCGACTGATGGTTATATAATGACAAAAAATTAACTATTAAGTATGGATTCTATCACACTGTTAGGACTATGTGCGGCTGTTTTAACAACTAGCGCTTTTTTACCCCAAATGGTGAAAACCTGGCAAAGTAAGTCAGCTAAAGATGTCTCTTACCTGATGTTGGTTACGTTTATGAGTGGTCTTTTTTTATGGTTGGTTTATGGAATATATCTTAAATCTTTACCGATTATCCTGGCTAACAGTATAACTTTCTTTTTCAACTTCATCATTCTATCCCTTAAAATTAAGTATAGATAAACCTTTAAAATTAAGCTCCTACTCCCCAATTACGTATTAATATGACTGTATTTGCCTCAGAACGCCTGTTATTCACCCCCACAAACCCTAACAGCGATGCAATACCGCTGATTTTTGCTTTTCCCAATGAGTATACAGTGGGTATTACTAGTCTGGGTTATCAGGTGGTTTGGGCAACTTTGGCGACCCGTGAGGATGTACAAGTCAGTCGCTTATTTACTGATATCCAGGAAGCACTCCCTAGAAACCCGGAAATTTTGGGTTTTTCCATTTCCTGGGAACTGGATTATGTGAATATTTTAAATTTACTGGAATCTTTAGATGTTCCCATTCGCGCTAATTCCCGTAATGATTCCCATCCCCTGGTTTTTGGTGGCGGTCCGGTGCTGACTGCTAACCCGGAACCTTTTGCGGACTTCTTTGATGTGATTTTACTCGGTGATGGGGAACATCTGCTGACTAGTTTCATTGAGACTTATAAACAGGTGAGAAACGCTTCTAGAGTAACTCAACTCCAAGCACTGGCCCAAGTCCCAGGAATTTATGTTCCTAGTTTGTATGAGGTGGAATATCACGGTCAAGATGGGGTGGTGAAGTCGATTACACCGATTTTACCGGAAGTTCCCCCGGTGGTGCAAAAGCAAACTTACCGCGGTAATGTTCTGTCCCGGTCTACTGTGGTCACACAAAAGGCCGCATGGGAAAATATTTACATGGTGGAGGTGGTGCGCAGCTGTCCGGAAATGTGTCGCTTTTGTCTTGCGAGTTATCTGACTTTACCTTTTAGAACAGCTAGCTTAGAAGCTTCTTTAATTCCCGCTATTGAACAGGGGTTAGCAGTGACTAACCGCTTGGGGTTGTTGGGGGCTTCGGTAACTCAACATCCGGAGTTTGAGGAGCTGCTAAAATATATTAGTCAGCCGAAATATGATCATGTGCGGTTGAGTATCGCCTCGGTGCGCACTAATACGGTGACGGTACAGCTGGCGGAAACTTTAGCTAAAAGGGATACGCGATCGCTGACTATTGCTGTAGAAACGGGTTCAGATCGGCTGCGCCAAATCATCAACAAAAAGCTGCATAATGATGAAATCATCCAAGCTGCCATCAATGCCAAGGCTGGAGGATTAAAAGCTTTGAAACTTTATGGTATGGTGGGTATCCCCGGCGAAGAACCAGAAGATTTAGAGGCCACTGTGTCTATGATGGCTAATGTCAAAAAATTTGCCCCTGGTATGCGGTTAACACTGGGATGCAGTACTTTTGTACCCAAGGCACATACACCTTTTCAATGGTTTGGGGTCAATCAGCAAGCAGAGAAGCGGTTACAGATGCTACAGAAAAAACTCAAACCCCAGGGGATAGATTTTCGCCCGGAAAGTTATAACTGGTCAATTATACAAGCTTTGTTGTCCAGAGGCGATCGCCGGTTGTCCCAACTTCTAGAATTAACCCGTGAGTTTGGGGATTCTTTGGGTAGCTACAAACGTGCATTTAAACAACTTAAAGGGCAAATACCCGACTTAGAATTTTACGTTTACAGCAACTGGTCAACAGAGCAAATTTTACCCTGGAATCACTTGCAAGGGCCACTCCCACATTCTACACTACTAAAGCACTTAGCAGAGGCTACGAGTCAATTCAAATAAATGCAAAACACTGCTGAATACTACTGCGCTTATTGCGGCGAACCAAACTTAACTTTTATCGATTTAAGTGCTGGGTTACAACAATCTTATGTAGAAGACTGTCAGGTGTGCTGTCACCCGAATATTTTGTATCTGCGGGTTGATGAGGATACCCTAGATATTGACATTGATACTGACTGCGAAAGTTAGATTTTAGGTTGTTCTGTCCATGCTGCACTTTCAACATTCCTCGATCATTAATGCGCCCCCCGAAGTAGTGTGGAAATTCCACGAAAGACCAGATATCTTGCAAATACTGACCCCTCCTTGGCAACCTGTAAAAGTAGTCCGTCGGGAAGGGGGGTTAGAAGTAGGTGCTATTACTGAATTTCGCCTGTTTTTGGGACCCTTACCTTTAACTTGGTTAGCCCGTCACACTGAATGTGAGAAAAACCGCCTGTTTATTGATGAACAGATATCTGGCCCTTTTGAACACTGGGTACATCGCCATGAGTTTGTGGCGGAAAATGGTAAAACCAAGCTTACTGATGATATTTCTTTCTGTCTGCCTGGTGGTAGTACAGTAGAGATGATGAGTGGTTGGCTAGTACAAGCTCAACTTGAAGCCATGTTTAGATATCGTCATTATATTACTAACCGGGAGTGTGAGTCAAGATAATAGGTGAGGATTAACAGCCGTGATTTCAGGGTAACGCAGGAAATCACTAATATTAGGTGTGTCTTGACCTCTTACACATAATTTATTCTCAAATTATGTGTAATACTATTTAAGGTATCTTAATATTTAAACATATTTACTAAATGTCATAAATATTAATACTGTTGACTTGCCAAATACGAGCAGTTACTGCTTGTTGTCATGGCTACATGAATTATACGCGGAGTAAAAGCGTGTTCCAGTTAGAACCACTACCATTACCTGATAAAAAAATCAGTACCACGGCAGCAGTGAGCAGTAAATTCCTCTTTAGGGGTATTTTGGTTGCGATCGCGATTATGACTATATGGGCTATCAGTCTGGGTGTGTTACTTTATATTGATATATCCCAGTGGAAAATTTGGATCTTATTGCCGATTATACTTTGGCAAACATTTTTATACACAGGATTATTTATTACAGCCCATGATGCCATGCATGGGGTAGTTTTTCCCAAAAATCTGAAAATCAACCATTTCATAGGTTCATTGTGCCTATTTCTGTATGGGCTTTTATCCTATCCCAAACTATTAAAAAAGCACTGGTTACATCACCATAATCCAGCCACAGCCAAAGATCCAGATTTTCATAATGGTAAATATAAAAACTTCTTAGCTTGGTATTTATACTTCATGAAAGGTTACTGGAGTTGGTGGCAAATAATCACATTAATGATTATTTATAACTTAGGAAAATATCTCGGACATCTGCCAGAGGATAACCTCAATTATTTTTGGGTAATTCCCTCAATCTTAAGTTCCCTACAATTATTCTATTTTGGCACCTTTCTACCCCATAGTGAACCAGTAGAAGGTTATCAAAACCCCCATCGTTCCCAGACTATTAGCCGTCCTATTTGGTGGTCATTTATCACTTGCTACCATTTTGGTTACCATTACGAACATCACGAATACCCCCATGTTCCTTGGTGGCAACTACCTCAAATTTATCAGGTATTTAATTCCGGTAACGGGGGACGCACAGATAAATAAATTAAGGGACCCAATAAAGGAATTAAAGCTATTAACCAGAAAAAACCCTGATTTTTCACACCCCGACGCGCCATATCATCCCCCAGTAATGTGGGAAATAACAGACAAAGTAGACAGAAATCTAAACTCATCACATGAATGAAACGGCTGCTTTGGAAATGCTGTATAAAATTTGCCACATCCCCTGTGTAACCATAGGCGAGGAGAATCACCACGACTATAGTTAAAATCACACCAGTCACAGGGGAATCTAGCAACTTGAGTAAGAGAGTCTTTCTACCAGAAAATACCTGATTGGGTGAGCGTAAAGCTAAGTAAGGTAAAACAGCAAAAGCCCCAACAGCAAAAGAAGCGACTGCAAAAGGCCAAGGGCGGATTTTTTGAGCAGTACCATCACTTAACAGTACTGCACTGTAAATTACAGGCCAGATGCCCATGAGGTTAAATAATGCTATGACTAGGGGGTTAATATCTTGCCATTTTCCCAGGGAAAGCCTTTGAATTAACTCCCAAGTATCAGGTTGATCTGGGGGAGCAAAAATAAAAGCATAGCTGAGAAATCCCAGCCATAGTAAACCAAAACCAATTTTTCTGAGCATCTTCTTGTATACCAACTTAACTAAAAGCGTCTGAAAGGTAGTCAGCAGCAGCAGTTACAACTGCGATCGCACTTTCATAGTCCAGGCGTGTAGGTCCTAATACTCCCACACTCCCTACAGGTAGCATACCCCGGCGATAAGTAGAAGAAATTAAAGTACAGGTGCGGATCGGCTCCAGGGGGTTTTCTGTACCGATGCGGACTGTTACCTTAGACTTACCCATCTCTTGGGTTTCCGGTTCAGCAAAGATCAACGGCCACAACTGCTCTTGTTCTTCTTCGAGTAAGTGGATAATGGTTTGTACTTGCTGTAATTGAGAAAATTCCGGCTGACGCAAAACTTCTGCTACACCCCTGATCATAATTTGGGTTGTAGTTGGTGTCATATGGCTGCGAGTGAAGTCTGTGACTGAATCTTTCAAGAATTGGCCATAGCGTTGGAACTCTTGATCTAATTCACTCCAGTCGAGGGAAGTTAATTCTAACAGACTGCGCCCCCGCAAGTGGGTATTCAAAAAATTAGAGACTATCTGTAATTCATGGTCTATTTTCTCTGGGTCAACTTTGGCTTCTTCCCCTGGGGGGCATAAATTGATCAGTTTGGAATGGGTTTCATAAGCATCTGTTACCATAATCAGCATGATCTTGTTGGCTTCAATTTGCATTAATTGCAGATGTCGCACAATTGCCATAGTGGTTTGGGGCATGGTAATTAAGCTAATACAGCCGCTGACTGTGGCTAAAATTTGCGCAGCACCTTGTAATACCGCTTCCAAACTCCAATCTTCCCAATGGAGGCGATTTTGTAGGGCCAGTTCTACCTCTTTTGCTAAAATATCCGCTCGCGTAGTATCTCGGAAAGAAGGTGTAATTAACTGGTCAACATAAATACGATAGCCGGAATCTGAGGGTATGCGTCCAGCGGATGTGTGTGGTTGGTAAAGTAATCCTGATTTTTCTAACACACCCATGACATTGCGAATTGTGGCTGAACTCACACCGAGGTCATACTCATCAAGCAAGGCTTTTGAACCTACCGGCTCCGCAGTGGCGATGTAATGACGTACTGTTGCCCAAAGTATATGCTGTTGTCGATTCGTTAACTGGACTTGCATAGGGTATGTTTGGCTGAAGGCAGATTTAAAAGTGGAAAAAAAAGGGTTTTAAAAGCAAAAAATCTGAATAATAGTTAATTAATGTAGCAGAATATTTAATTAGTTCAGTTTATTTTGCACTTGATTATTTAAGTATTATTGCATCTCTGTTTGGGATAATATGTAGTATAAATTACTTTTACCCAAAAGCCATATGTATGCTTAATTAGTGACATCTCAGACGGTATAATCTTGAGAGTAGCATTGCGGCGATGTCATAATCAGTTACACCTGGGCAATGCTATCTTGTCAATCTTTTAGTATTGGGGAATAGAAGAATCAACTAAGATAGAGTAGGCATCTATACCACCAGTAATATTTTTAACATTTGTAAAACCTTGAGCAACTAGCCACTGGCACATCTGGCCGGAGCGAATACCGTGGTGACATAACACAAGGGTTTCAGCGTGGGGATTAAACATGGTGGCGACTTGGTCACTCCAGTCCCCAAATTCGCTTAAGGGGAGGTTCACAAACCCGTCAATAGTAGCAGTTGCTATTTCTTGGGGTTCGCGCACATCTATTAACTGAATACTTGGATCACCAGAAGACAGACGTTGCGCCAGTTCCTCTACACTAATTGGAGTAATGAGTTGACCAGAAGGATTCCCTGTCATGAGATTTTTGTAAACAACCTATACCCTTTATGGTGACAGAAAATCTTTTTCCTGACATCAGCATCTATTCCCAAGGGAGTAGTAAAACCAAGTTACACAACTAAAAGCACTGTCAATATGTCTAATGTCAATAGCCAACGCTCATTCTTTGGTTTTTTGGTAGCTGGGGCGATCGCACTAGTAATTATAGCCATAGGGTTATTTTACTGGTTTTTCGCCAAGACCCCGGTTAACCTTGTTACTTCTACCTCTGAACCCCAGGCTGCTATATTCGTCTCCAAAGTAGCGCCGGTGATGGTGTCGTTACTGAATAATCCAGAGCGTCTGTGGGAGCGTCAAGGACAATTATCCCAACTCAAAACCAGTTTATTAGCTAAGACTGACATAGATTACAACCAAGATATTAAACCGTGGCTAGGTAATGAAATTACCCTGGCGGTGACCACCATAGATATTGACCGCGACCCAGAAAACGGACAGCAACCAGGGTATCTGATGGCACTAGCAACCAAGAAACCAGAAACCAGTCGGGAGTTTTTAGAGTTATTATTTTCTCGGCGGGTATTAGCTGGGGCTAACTTGGAGGTGGAGAAATATGCAGGGGTAAAGCTGCTATCTGATTCTAGTTCCCAGGTAAATGCTTTGTCTGCTGCGGTGGTGGATGACTTTGTATTATTTGCTAATCATCCCAAGGTGCTACGAGACGCAATTAATAACGTCCAAGCTCCTGATTTGAATTTGTCTAGTTCCTCCCGGTACCAAAGAGCGCTACAACAGCTACCTAAAGCCACCCTAGCTACGGCTTTTCTCAATCTTCCCGCTGTGGCTGCATGGCAAGGTTTAGAATTACCAGCAGCAACCTTTGATAGCCAACTTATTTCTTTGTCTTTACATCCCCAAGGACTTTTCGCAGAAAGTAACTTTCTCACTGACTCGGAAATTATGCCGGTTTCTGCTCCCCTGACTAAAAATGTAGGGGCGTTAGGATATATACCAGATGGGGTTGGGTTGGTGATTTCCGGTACTAATTTAAATAATTTGCCCAACAGTGATTTAGGTCAACTCTGGAAACAAGCAACAACGGCTGTTTTTGGTTCCGGGACTGATGCTATTTCCAGCTGGGGAAAACCATTAGAAAATCTGGGAGTGAAGACCGAGGATATTTTTAGTTGGGTAACAGGAGAATATGCTTTAGCTGTTTTACCTCATCCTAGAGTCGGGGGGGTTAATTGGGTGTTTGTGGTGGAAAAATTAGAGGATGTCCCAGGGGGTATTGCTCGTTTAGATACCATCGCCTCAGAGGAAGGGTTGAGTGTAAGTTCTTTTAACTGGAATCAAAAAACTGTCTTTGCTTGGACTGAGTTAACTCCTACACAAACCGATACCCCAGAAGGTCTATCATTTAATATTGAGGCTCAAGTACGGGGAGTACATACCAATGAGGGCAATTATGAAATCTTTGCTTCTAATTTAGAAACTTTAGCCCCATTAATCACAACTAAGAACAGTGCTATGATTGGCGATCGCCATTTCCAAGATAGTATTGCCGGTATTCCCCAACCCAATCAAGGGTATGTATATCTGGATTGGACTAAAAGCCGCACCCTCCTAGAGCGTCAATTACCCAGTTTGCAGTTAGTAGAAATAGTAGGTAAGTCTTTTTGGCAAAAGCTGCGATCGCTGACTATCAGTAGTTACAGTCAGGAAAAAGGATTGGTCAAAACCGGGGTATTATTCCGATTTTTGGATTAATTGATCTTCAAATATGCTATGATACTCTATGTTATGGCTGTTTAACAGTTGCTGTCGGAGGTCTAGCCTCCACTTCCCCAGGGAGAGCTAGTCCTAAGCTGACTATTTTATAGACAAAACTATACTTATGTTGACAAGCATTGACATAAGTGAGTTAAGAAAATCGCCCACTTGATATATAATACGATATCAAGTATTGAATTAAGACTATTGCCAACGCGAAAACCAAGCAATGATAGCGGTAGTCTTTCTTGTAAATC
>NZ_JAQMTM010000069.1:0-8270 GCF_028331085.1 Anabaena sp. CS-542/02 | reverse complement strand
TTCGCGTTGGCAATAGTCTTAATTCAATACTTGATATCGTAGGATTATATATCAAGTTGGCGATTTTCTAACTCACTTATGTCAATACTTGTCAACATAAGTATAGTTTTGTATATAAAATAGTCAGCTTAAGACTAGCTCAATAAAATAATTGCAATCACCTGGTACTAAGCAGTTTTAGCCATATATTCAGACCTAGATACCTTCGCTGTTCAAGAATATTGATACAAAAGATAAATAAAGTGTATGACACCTCATATCTAAAATGCTATACTGTGCTATGTAGATGCACCCTGATGATCTGGAGAGCTGCCCATGTGGCTCTCCTTATTTCGCACTCGGCAAATATCTGGTGGTTGTGAAGAATTGGTATAATCATCGCCAGTTAATCAGCTAAGAGTGGCGGGAGAAAAAAATGGCAGATTGGCAGGAAATTAGTGGCGGTGTTACGGCTCCAAGAGGTTATCAGGCTGCGGGAATCAGGGCGGGACTAAAGCCTTCGGGATTGCCAGATTTAGCTTTGATCTGGTCTGATGTAGAGGCGATCGCAGCTGGTGTATTCACCACTAGCCAAGTTAAAGCCGCCTGTGTAGACTATTGTCGCCAACGCCTACAAGCCAAACATAGCGCCCGTGCAATCCTCTGCAATGCTGGTCAAGCCAATGCTTCCACAGGTATGCAAGGTATGCATGATGCTGTAGAAAGTGCGGAAATATTAGCACGGGAATTAAATATCTCCCCGGAATCGATTTTGCTAGCTTCCACCGGTGTGATTGGTCAACGCATGAAAATGGATGCCTTACGTGGTGGTATTCCTCAGCTAGTAGCAGCACTCTCCCAAACAGGTTCGGATGCAGCAGCCAAGGCAATTGTCACTACAGACTTGGTAACAAAATCTATTGCTTTAGAAACAACTATCGGCGATCGCCCAGTGCGAATTGGTGGTATTGCCAAAGGTTCCGGGATGATTCATCCCAACATGGCTACTATGTTAGCATTTGTGACTTGTGATGCAGCCGTTTCATCTCATTTGTGGCAACAAATGTTAAGTAGGGCAGCTGATCAAAGTTTTAATTCCATTACCGTAGATGGTGATACCAGCACCAACGATAGTTTAATCGCTTTGGCTAATGGTCAATCTCGCACACCAGCAATTACCGAAATGGGTCCAGAAGCCGAAAAATTAGAGGCCATGTTGACAGCAGTCTGTCAGCATTTAGCAAAAGCGATCGCCCGTGATGGTGAAGGTGCAACCTGCTTAATTGAAGTCCAAGTTACAGGTGCTCATGATCAAGTTTCCGCCCGTCAAATCGCTAAAACCATTGCAGGTTCATCTCTGGTTAAATCTGCCATCTTTGGACGTGATCCCAACTGGGGACGTATCGCCGCCGCAGCCGGACGTGCTGGCGTACCCTTTGAACAAGACAACTTACAAATTAAATTAGGGGATTTCCTATTATTAGAAAATGGTCAACCAGTATCATTTAACCGTGCAGCAGCCAGTGCATATTTAAAACAAACTGCGGCTGACTCTTCTGTGTATCACGACCATCTCCCAGGACAAAGAATAGATAATCCGGTGATTATTGCAGTTAAGGTTGGTAATGGTCATGGTTCTGGTAAAGCTTGGGGGTGTGATTTGAGTTATGACTATGTAAAAATTAACGCCGAATACACCACTTGAGTTAAAGCTGAAAAACTCCCCGTGGCGGTAATGACTCGGTGTAAAGCCTAGCTCTTGCATCTAGATTTCCCGAATTTATTACCGCAACATTGATGATTTTTTACTCATTCATGTTCCGATATGTAGCCACAGCAGAAGGTGATATGCGGTTTAAATAACGGAAAATCCAGTACTTAAAGATCGTATCCAAAATCACAGGGAATGTGGCAATAAATAAGAAAATAAAATCTCGGTTAGCTGGTAAGCCCCAATGACGTGATACACTCTCTAAAATTATTTCCCAGCCATGGGGAGAGTGGAAACCGACAAAAACATCAGTAAATAAAATAATAATAAATGCCTTAGCACTGTCACTTAAACCATAAACAATATGATCAAAGAAATCTTTTAACACCATAATCGAAGGCTTGCTCATCAGCAGCAAATAAATAAAAGCACCAACGGAAAAAATATCTGAAAAAACATTTTTAATGGCGTTAGCACTTTCCCTGCGAAATTGTTCGGCAATTTCATGGGCTTTTTCCTCCATCTCCATTTCCATCTCTTCCCCAGATAGTCGCGGTGCGCCACTAATCAAATTTTTAAACTTGATTTTTTCTTCAAATCTTTGCATTTCTAATAATGCTTCTTCCTCCATTTGCAAGTTGAGAAATATTGGTGATGTTTCCTCACTTCTGAAATGATTAACCAGCGGACTTACTACTAATACCTTAGATATTTGATGGGTTAAGAGAGGAACTATAATTAATAATAAAATAAATCTAATGGCTATTATGCTTCTTCTTTGATTATGACGAAAGTTCTTAATAACATCTTCTTCAGCATTGGGATCTAATTCAACTTGCAGACGACTGATTGTACCTAAAAGCGAACGGGGTAATATTCCAACTGTGTCAGATTTTCCACGCTTTTTTTGATTCTGTTCTTGATTTTGACTTGGTAGTTTTGGTGCAGATGGTTGAGAGGTAGGCGGAGTGACTTTGACTATTTGAGGCGGATTTACTAACTCCGGGGAATTGACCTCGGAATCCAAGTTATGATATTTACAGATAACTTGATCAATGAAATTTAATTTCTCTAAAATGGCGGACGGAGTAGGGTATTCTATACCGGTTTTACTCGCAGCCCTGTGATGAGATTCATTAGAAAACCAACGACTGGCTCGAAACTCTGTCAGTCGCATCCGAGCAATTTTTAATTGTTGCTTTAAAACTGACTCAAAATAATCCATCACACTGTTACTGTAGATGGCTGAATTTATCTCTATTTTGTTACCAGCGAAATGCTCATTTTCTAGTAGTTTAATCTCTAATGCAGCCTTATAAGCTGCATCCAGTGAACGCTCAGGGGTGAGTAAGTACCATCTGTAGGCAGACAATAAAAAGGGGTAAACTTTCTGGCTCAAAATCGGTATTTTCATCGTCAGTAATTATTCATCATTGATGATTGATTATGATCATTAAGTTGAAATACGAAGTATAATAGCAAATCTACAAGGGGAGTATTTGTGATTTCTCATTCTATTTGGGTTGTAGGTTCTAGTCGCAGTGGTAAGACGAGGCGCTTGGTAGAGAATTTGTCTAATTGGCTGCAAACTGAAAATCATAATTCCCCATTATCTGAGACTGAGAAACTAGGAAAGCAACCAGCCCAGTCCATACAACCACTCTTACATCTGCAAAAAACACATCCGGGGGTTTTGGTTTTAGCTGCAAATAGTGATAATCGTCGTACTTTGGCTGATCAAATCGCTACAGCTACTCAGGGAAAATATCCACTTCGAGTCAAGACGATGATGGGTTTTTTTCAGGATGAAGTTATTTTATTTTGGCCTTTATTAATTGAGTCTTTAAATCTCAAAGCACAATTCCCCATAGTATTACGCCCTGAGACTGAACAAGAATTGGCTACAAAATTGTGGGGTTCCCAGTTGGATGCAGCTACTGTGCGCCGTCGTGCAGGAGTGAACGAGTACCGTTTAGTACGCCGTATCCTCGATTTATTACAATTAGCCGCTTACAGTGGTACCCGCTGTGAAGATATTGGTGAGATTTTGCAAACAGGCTTACAAGAAAATGCCATGGATTTAGATTCGGATTTCGTGGCATCTTTATTGCTAGGTTGGCGCAACTGGTGTTTAGAAAGGGGATTGCTTAGTTATGGGATAATTACTGAAGTTTATAGTCAGAAATTATTCAGCCATCCCAACTACCAACAGCACTTAAATCAACGCTATCAAGCTATAGTGGCAGATGATGTTGATGATTACCCAGGAGTAGCGCGACAACTGTTTGATTTTTTGTTGGATCAAGGTGCAGTGGGTGCATTTAGCTATAACCCAGATGGTGCATCACGTCTGGGATTGGGGGCTGACCCCGATTATTTGCAGGGTTTAGCACAGCGTTGTCGGATTCAGACATTAACTACATCACCTTTACCAAGTTTATCAGATAAACTTTTGACCCCCATGCTAGACTTAATCACCCCTACGATGATGTTATCTAGCTTACCACCACCAGCACGGCTAATTAAAACCACCTCTCGGGCTGAATTATTAAGAAATATAGCAAAGGAAATTACTCAAGCTATCAAATCCGGACGGGTTAAACCAGAAGAAGTAGCAATTATCGCCCCTGGTCTAGATGCGATCGCTCGTTATACTTTAGTAGAAATCCTCACTAAGCAAAATATACCAGTCCAATCACTCAACCACCAACGACCCCTGATTACTTCATCTGTAATTCGTGCATTACTGACCATGCTAACACTAATCTATCCGGGTCTAGGTCGCCTAGTACATCGAGATGCGGTAGCCGAAATGTTAGTTATCTTGAGTAGAAAAACAGAAGTTGTTGATCATTCTTCCTCATTTTCCCCCCGCATCGACCCAGTACGCGCCGGATTGATTGCGGATTACTGTTTTGTACCTCATCCCGACCATCCCCACTTGCTACCAGTTACCGCATTTGATCGCTGGGATCGCATCGGCTATGCCGCTACTACAGCTTATCATCAGATTTTACAGTGGTTAGAAAAACAGCGAGCTGCTTGCAGCAGCGCTACGCTATCACAGCGGCGTTTAATTTCCAATCCCATTTCTGTTTTATTCCTAGCGATTCAAGACTTTTTGTTGAGGAATTCTCATCTTCCCTACGACCAAATGGCAGCATTGCGGGAATTCCTAGAAACTGCTCAACACTATTGGGAAATTCATAGCCGATTACAGCAGGGGAATTCCAGCACAACCATTGCTGAATTTATACAACTACTGCGACGTGGGACTATTACCGCCAATCCCTACCCCTTGCGTCCTATTGGACCAGGTAGCAAAGCTGTTACCCTCACAACTATTTTCCAGTATCGTTGTAGCAGAACATTTCACCCTTGGCATTTCTGGTTAGATGTTGGTTCCCCGTTATGGGTAAAAGCTGGTGCGTCTATGCTATTTGGGTCACAATTATTCTTACAACAGAGGTTAGGGGAACCTTGGACAGCAGAAGATCAAAATGTGCTAGAAGAAAGAAGATTACCGCATATTTTGGCAGATTTACTCTCTCGAGTCAGCGATCAACTCTATTTATGTCACAGCGACTTGGCTATAAATGGACAGGAGCAATTAGGGCGTATGTTATATTTAGTACATTCTCTTGGGTAAAAGTTCTGGCAGTGATAAAGATGCGAATCATCCATGAGCTTTTTCCGGGTCACCCTACGTCAGTGTAGGAGTATGTCACAATATTAAGTAACGTAAAGAAATTTAAGAGAAATCAAAGTTAAAAGCTATGGGACTATTTGGATTTGGTAAAAAGCTAACTATCCCCTCTCCAGAAGAAGCTTTACCAGGAAGAAGCTCATTAATGCCAGTACCCAATGAACATTATGTGAATCACAATCCCCTCAAACCTCCCTTTCCCACCGGATTGGAAACAGCAATATTTGGCTTAGGCTGTTTTTGGGGTGCAGAACGCAAATTTTGGCAACTTCCAGGAGTGTACACAAGCGCTGTGGGTTATGCGGCGGGTAGCACCCCTAACCCCACTTATCATGAAGTGTGTACAGGAATGACTGGTCATAACGAGGTAGTCTTAGTTGTCTTTGACCCCAAAGTGATTAGTTACCCTCAATTACTCAAAGTGTTTTGGGAAAGCCATAACCCCACCCAAGGAATGCGCCAAGGTAACGACACTGGTACTCAATACCGTTCGGGAATTTATGTTTATTCCCCACAGCAGAAGCAACTAGCAGAAGCATCCAGGGACGCTTATCAACAAGCTCTTAACAAAGCAGGTTATGGCAAGATTACCACAGAAATCCTAGATGCCCCTGAATTTTACTACGCAGAAGCCTATCATCAACAGTATCTCGCCAAAAACCCCAATGGTTATTGTGGTTTAGGGGGGACAAATGTTACTTGTCCCATCGGTGTTGTAGAATCTCAAGTTACCGGTTAATAAAAAATTAACTACCCCCAGTGGAGACGTTCCCACCGAACGTCTCTGTGTTCGGTGATAATTATTTGCTCAAACCGCCTTGATAACCAGTGACAATCCGGCTACCATCCTTGAGAATATGTATTTCTATCTGGTCGCTAGCCCAAGTCATCTGGTTTGCTAACTCTGGGTTAAAAACATGAACCCCTTGATTACTAGAAGAAACTAGAGAAGTGGGAGAATTGATAGCTAGAGACTCCACAAAAGGCCCATCAATCAAGATATCTAGTTCTGCTAATAAGGCCTGAGAATCTGGGGGAGCAGATTCCGACTGTAATTGTTTGAGGGTGAACCCAGTAAAAGACATTATATTTAATCCCCCAGCTTTGAGCTTACGAGCCAATGCAGTTAGTGCGGTGGCTTGCCAAAATGGTTCTCCACCAGAAAATGTCACACCTGTATTCTGAGGTTTGCTGAGGATATTCTCAGCCAGAGTGTCAACAGCAATTAATTGATTAATCTCAAATGACCAAGACTCAGGATTAAAACAACCAGAGCATTCACGGGGACAACCTTGTACCCACACAACAGCACGACGACCAGGACCGTTAACCTCTGACTCATCCACATAACCCATGATGTTCAGATACCCCGGGGGAATTTCTGTCAGTGCTGGGGATGGTTTGGTTAATTTAGTTTCCATCTCTATTCCTCTGTATTGGATAGTAGATCAATTGTCAGCACAGGCTGCTTGACTCGCTGCTATTGATTTGACTAATAGAAGTGTTCTTCTTTGAGCCTCACTCTTAAGGGTAGCAAAATTTGTTAACAACCCATCAACCCATCTACTCTCCCTAACACCGCCATATCCTCCCCATCTAACTCGACGGGAATACCACTACGAATTAATTCGGAAAAATCTTCATTGGGAACCATCACAGTTAAAGTATACAACCGAGTCTTACCTGTGTTCTTAATCAAATGAGTTCCAGTAGGCGGTACTAACAAACTATCCCCGGCTTTAATTTTCACAGTCTTACCGTCACATATTGCTAGGGCTTCCCCCTTGAGCACAAAAAACATTTCTACCGCCCATTGATGACGATTCGGTGGTGTTTGACCCCCCACGTCAAAAATTTCTACGCAGCAAGTCAAGGAAGTATTAGCATTCATCGAATCAAAAATAATCGCCAACCGATTAGAATCATCTGGACTAATCAGATATGTTTGATAATCTTTCGGAGACTTGATAATAGGAATTACACATTTAGTAGCGTGCATAAGCATAAATTTATCCCTGGCTTATTTTTTCACATTGCCTAACTGTTAATATTTAGAACAGCGAACTAGGTTAACCACTATGAGTTTTTAATTCGGCTGAAGAAAAAAAGGGTTTAAATAATCAAGTTTACCCCACGCATCATCACAACGATCTACTAAACTAGCACAGCTAAAGGAAATATAGCAACCGCCAAGTTAATTTAAGCATAAACTATAAGTAGTCCGTTTTCACGTGAAGCGATCGCTTGCTACAGGTATAGCAACCACCAAGGTAATTTAAGTATAAACTATAAGTAGTCCCTTTTCATCTGAAGCGATCGCTTACTACAGGTATATGCCCAAGCCGTACAGTTACGACCTTCGTCAAAAAGTAATCCAAGCGATTGAACTCGATGGCTTGAAGAAAACTCAAGCCAGTCAAATGTTTAATATTAGTCGCAACACCATCACCCTATGGTTGAAGCGAAAAACCGAAACGGGGGACTTCCAAGCCTTGCCTAGTCAACGTCCTGGGAATGGTCACAAAATTACCGATTGGGAAAAATTTCGTGAGTTCGCTTTACATGGCGATAAAACCCAAGTAGAGATGGCCTCACTTTGGCCTGAAGAAATTAGCGATCGCACAATCTCAAGAGCTTTAAAAAAAATTGGTTTTACGCGAAAAAAAAGACTTATGGCTACCGTGAGCGCGATGAGGTCAAACGACAGGCTTTCGTAACGCAGTTGTCTAAGTTACCTGCGGAGAAGATTGTATACCTCGATGAGTCAGGAATGGACAACCGAGACCAGTATGATTACGGTTGGAACTCAAAAGGACAGCGCTTCCATGCACTTAAATCAGGTCGTCGTGAAGGTCGGGTGAACATAATTGCCGC
>NZ_JAQMTM010000068.1:0-6871 GCF_028331085.1 Anabaena sp. CS-542/02 | reverse complement strand
TTGGCGACGGGTGACGGAGGGGGCGGTTTCTTCACGGGGACGACAGACAAGGACGATGGAGGAGGCGAGGGCGTTAGTACCAATACCGACACTGCGGTTACTTAATTCTGTCCGCATGGGCCAAGTACCGACAATGGTAAACCCAGATTGGATTAAACCTTCTAGCATGGTTTCCCAACCGGTGGAAGCGGTGACACTTTCGTTATTTTGACTGGTTTCTGTTTCTGACTGTTTAAAGGCGTAATAAATGGTAACTGGATATTCAGGATGTGCGGTTTCTCGCATTCTGGTAAAGGCTTGACCTAAACCGGTTTCAAAAAAATCTTTAGCTTTTTGTTTATCGCCGCCAAATCTGTAGGGGGTGGCGACTAGTTCTTCTGTTTTGGGTACTAGTATGGTGCTGCAAATTTGTGGGTAAAGTTTGCCAATGGAACGGCGCAGCCAGACATAAAAGAAGTCGGCTAAGTCTGCATAGCCGATGTTATCGTAGTATGGGGGGTCGGTGGAGATGACAGGAGAATTTAAATGTAATTTTTGGGCTGCATTATGTTGTTTAACTAGGCCAGGGGTGTGGGTGTTTGTTAATTCTATGACTGCTGATATCCAGTCAACAGCACCGCCAAAGTTACCTGTAGAATCACTCAAGGGGTTAGCTTCTACAAAGTCCCAGGTCATGGGAATAGCTTGACGGGCAAATGTATTTCTTGTGCTATCTCTGCTAATATCCCAAGAACAAACACTTGAATTTCTGTCAGCTAAACGACTGACCCCAAACCCCAAATAAGTGGCGACAGCATCGGCGTAAGCTGTGGCACCCATACCCCCTTGGGAAAGTGGTAAGTTATCATCAGCCATACCCGCAGCTAGAGCATCGAGTTTGACTTGTTCCCTGGCGGTGGTGACTAAATCGCTGAAGGTGGTTAAGGCGACAAGCTGACGGGGGGTGAATAATTTATCAAATGTATTAATTCCATAATTTGGTGTGTTAAAATTACGAGGATTATCTGGTAAATTTGCCTCTGGTTTCCATTGTGGGTGTGCTGACAAAGCCACTTTGATATGTTCCTCATTGGGGGGAATATACAAGCGTTGCTTTTGACCTTCTGCGACAATAGCCATTAACTGAGTCTGCATTCTTCCTGCTTTCCCCTCCTGGCGGATGTGGTCAAAGGTTACAGGACTGTCACAACAAATACACATCGCCCCTCTGCGGTTAACGGTTCCCTCCCGTGGTGTTCCTTCGCCGGTTTTGACTGTAAAAGTAACTGTGGGGGGTTGGTGACTGCTATCAATTACAGGTTCTACCCAAGCTTCCTTACCCTTTTTGGTGGATAATTTAAAAGAATTTACTAAGGGCATTTGCGCCCCACAAGCGGGGTTAGGACATTTGACGGTTCGCGCCCACAACCAAGCAATTACGGTTGCTTCCCCACCGCCATGCTCCTGGGGTAGGGTGACTTTGGGGTATAAATCGCCAATGGTTTTAAAGGCTTGCTCCCGCATCCATTCGCCATAGTAGCGGACATCAGCAGCTAACCCCTGGGCGCCGTACCATTGGTCGGCTTTTAATTCTCTTTGTGCTTGGGGGTTGATGGGGGGTTGATTGGGAAATTTGGGGGGAATTTCAATGAGGGCTTTAGTAATGAGGACGGCGACGGGGTTAATATCACTACCATGGGCGACTAAACCTAGGCGTTGTCCTTCTAGGGGTATGGAACCACCGCCACAAAAGGGGTCATAAACGGGGGGTGCATAGTTTTGTAGATATGTCAGTACTTTTGCGGGGTCTGTGGGTGGTGTTTCGTTGCGACTCCAGGCTAAACAGCGGGCGATTTCTGCTTGGGCGGTTTGGATAATTTCCGGTTTGTTGATACTGTCCCAGGATACTAAACCTTGTACTACTTGCTCTTGTTTCCCTTTTTTTTCTAGGGTAGCAATTTTGCCAATGATATCAAATAGGCGTTGTCTTTCTTGTGCTTGGTCTACTTCTGTGGGGAATTTGTCGGGGTGACTAGAGGGGTCATCGACTAAGGAAGCAAATAATACGGCTCTACAAGTGGCTAAAGGTCGCCTAGCCCACCATAAATGGAGTGTAGAAGGATGTCCGTGTCTGATGGATTTTTCCCTGGCTGATTCTTGGTTGATGGCTTCTAGGGGTAGGGCGACTTCTATTAATTTTTTTATCATCAGAGTAACCAGGGAATACTAGGGAATACTTATGATATTAATTTACCTCATGGGATGGTGAATGGGGATATTGGGTGAAGTATTTCCACAAAATGATTAATTGTATTGAAGAAATGTTGAAATTTTTAGCATATGGAGATTGACGCTACCAATAGGCTAAACTAAGAAAGTACAAGAATATTCCCTATTCCCTATTCCCTGTTCCCTGTTCCGGTGTTCCCTGAAACTAAACAACTTTGTACCTCACGAGCATGGGAAATGCTATATTTTGAGGCTTTCTCAATCTGCTGGATAAAGTATGTTTCTTGATGTTTGAGTTGTTGAGCCAGTTCTAATCCTTTTTCAAAGGCTATGAGTGCTTGGGAATAGTTCTGAGTTTGTAAATACAATTGACCCATTTGATCATAAGCCGCCATCATGCCATAATAATTCATGGCTTGCTCTTGGGTTTCTATTAAAATTTGGCTGACTTGTAAAGCTGCGTCTGTTTGTCCTTGGTTAATATATAAAGAAATTATTTTTTGTAAAGCTTCCCCAGCCTGAATATAATGCCGAGATTCCATGGCTATAATATAAGCTTGTTGATAGTTGTTAAATGCTTGTTTGAGTAAACTAGGATTTTTCTGGGCGAGGGATTGATAATTAACACCAATAGCTAATCGTGATTCTGCTATTTTAGTCAGGTTATTTTCCTGTTGGTAAATTTTTACTATTCTCTGGAGGGTATCTATTGCTGCTTGGGGTTGTTGGTGCTGCTGGTATATATAAATTAGCTGTTGCAGATATACTAACTCCCTGGCGCGATCGCCCTGGTTAGCAGTTAAATTTAATAATTGCTCATAGGTGGCCGCTGCTTGGGGATAATCGAACCAACTCAAATGGAGTTCGCCAATTGTGGTCAGGGTTTGCAATACTGCTGCTGTATCTTGTTGCTGTTGTACTACTGTTAAAACTTGCTGATAGGCTTGTAAAGCTAATTTAGGCGATCGCACTTGCTGGTATGCTTCACCGAGCGATCGCATTAATTCCCAATCAAAACCCTTGGCTTTTTGGGCTTCCTGCTGGATAGTTTGCAGCCGCTGTGTAATATATCTGACTTGCTCCCCGTCATTTTCACCCCATGCGATCGCACCAAAGCGGGATAAGGCTTTTACTTCAGCGAATACACCTAAATAGCGGCGTAACCGTATTTCCCGGTTCCAAATGGCAAAAGCTCCTGGTTGGTCTCCCCCTTGTAATTTAGCTGTAGCTTCCTGATTCAAAGCATCTAAAGCCCTTTCTAAGTTTTCCCGTTGTGGGATAGTTAACTGCTGTTTATCCCTCAAAGGCGGTAGCAGGGGGTCGGGTGTGGTAACTTCTAGGGGATTGGGGGGAAATTGAGCCTGTGCTGGGGTAACCGCAGTATGAAACTGACAGAGGATAACTATACTAACAGTAATATACAAGTGCCTGAGCATGGATAATTTACCTCAGATGTGATCATCCCAAGCCTTAAAATAAAGCTAGATAATCTAAATTAACATCTGTAATTACTAATTCCATGGATATTACCACCTTGGCCCGCTGGATGGCGGCTGATTTTAGTAATCAAGCACAAGCCTTTGAAAATCCGCCGTTTTTTGCCCATATTCGCGTGTGTATGCGCCCCCTACCTGTAGAATTATTATCAGGGGTGAGTTTATTTGTCGAACAAGCCTATGATTATATGCTCAATGACCCCTATCGTGTGCGGGTATTAAAATTGGTCAACGCTGGCGATCGCATCGCAATTGAAAACTACACCGTCAAATCAGAAGAAAATTTTTATGGCGCATCCCGTGACCTCCCACGCTTACAAACTTTAACTAAGGACTGCTTAGAAAAGCTACCAGGATGTAATATGATTGTAGAGTGGTCGGGTAACAGCTTCAAAGGTAAGGTAGAACCTGGTAAAGGCTGTATTGTTTTTCGTAAGGGACAAGAAACCTACTTAGATAGTGAATTTGAAATTGACGAACAGAAATTTATCAGCCTTGACCGAGGCCGGGATTTAGACACCAACGAACATATTTGGGGTTCTGTCGCAGGGCCATTTTACTTTGTCCGTCGCCAAACTTTTGCCGATGAGGTAATATAGGTAACACAAGTATAGTTCAATTAAGATACTGTAGCAACTAACTCCAATGGCTGGAAATAAGGAACTCTTTCTACTGTAGTTTCCCACATCCCATTGGGGTAGAGTTTCAACAACCGAAAACCCGGGTATTTTGAGTCAATCATTAAGGTAGGGCTTTGGGTGCGGAACTGTAGTCCCGTGGAGGGGGTACCCAGGTAGTGAACTTGGCCGCGTTGGCGTTGAAATTCCTGATGGATGTGACCAAATAAGACTAACTTCACCTGGGGATGGCGATCGAGAACAGCAAATAATTCTTGGGGATTTTGCAAACTGCTATGATCTAACCACGGTGAATTAACTGCAAAAGGGGGGTGATGTAGCGCCACTAAAGTGGGATGATCTCCCAATATTGTCAACTCACGGTTGAGCCGATCGAGAGTTTTACCCGAAAGATAACCATGGCTACAACCGGGAACACAAGAATCTAGTAAAATAAAATTCCACCCACCCCGCTTGAAAGACTTGCGCCGGGAAATCATACCCATATTTAAGATATTATCCATGGCGATCGCACAGTCATTATTTCCCGGTAACCAATAAACAGGTATTCGTAGTGGGTTCAGCAGACTTTGGAGATTGTCATAAGACTGAAGATTACCATCCCCAGATAAATTTCCCGTCACTAGCAGTAGATCAAGTTCATTCCCGAATGCGTGTAATTTGTCTACAATAGCCTGGAAAGACTTTATAGTAGGCATTCCCAGCATTTTATGATTTTCCGAGCCAAACAGATTTATATCTGTGATTTGGACAATTGACATGGGATATACTTGATTCATTTTCACTGATTATCATATTTGTTGAATATCTGATTCTGTCTTGGCAGTAACTCACCCAGGTCATACTGATCTTTAATGTCACCATAGAACTAAAAACCATCAATCAACATGGAATTTATCAAAATCTCTGAATTTTTATCCATCTTAAGAGTGAAATTGTATTTTTTTTTGTATTTTAAGTCACGCATATTTGCCAGAAATTCATCAATTCCTCACACTTTCCCTATATATCTTTATCTCGCCTTACCATCTCCTGGGGTGTTAAAATGCCATTAACCACTAAATTCCCTCAACTCCAGAAAAATTTCCTCAGACGTATGGCGTAAATTTGTGGAATGTGTTATCATCAGCAAATATGAAAGCGGCGACATAGCCAAGTGGTAAGGCAGAGGTCTGCAAAACCTTTATCCCCCGGTTCAAATCCGGGTGTCGCCTTTAAGAAGAATAGAGATTAAAAAACTAGGAGGTATGATATTATCTCCCACCGAGCATTTTTATCTATTTGTCAGTGTACCTGAGCTGAGAGGCGACATAGATTTTTTTACTCCCTATTGCCAGCCGTCACCAATATGAAAGTGATGGGCTATGCCCATCACTATTGAGGAAATCAACTTACTTACTACACCAGAGTAGTTAACTGCTCTAAGTGGTTTTGTATCTGCGCCAAGTCCCGGGTAGCATTAGGAGAAAGGGCTTCATGAGTTAATGCGTCTCCTGGGAAACTACCAAACATATAACGCACTGCCATGATACCGTCAGAATAGGCTCCTACTGAACCATTACCATCAATATCAAGGTGTCCTTGGTTGACCCCTTCCTGTAAGTAGGCCTGAATTGCTACCAGGTCGCGGGTAGCATTAGGAGCAATAGCTCCGTCAATTAACTCATTGCCAATAAACGAACCGAACAGGTGACGCATGAGGATGACACCATCAGACAATGCTTTTATCTCGCCATTACCGTCAATGTCCAGATTCCATCCTTGACTCACTGTAATAGAGTTTGCTGCCAGAGCGTAACCAGCGGCTGTATTACTGGAACTGAAGTTAACTTGGGTGCCAGTAAAACTATCGGTGGTAGTAAACTTGAAATCAGCTAACTTTAAGGGTAAAGGCTGATTCGGCCAGTCGCCTGTAAAGTCGTTGTATTGCAATTGTAAGAAACGATCAGTAGTCACATCGTTGTCGAAGTTTCCATTGTCTGGTAATTCCTTGACATTACCAAACAGGTTTGTTAGGAACAGGTCACTGGCATTGTTAAAAGTTAGCTCGCTGGAATTGTAGTGTAGGCGCAGACTAATACCAGGTAGGCTGTTATCACCAGTGGTAGTATCGTAGTACAGAGGAATTGTTACAGTTCCACCAGGAGCAGCAGATATATTGCTGCTAGATGTAATTTTTTGTGCGTTGTCTATTGCAGTGTCATCATTGAGAATGGTTCCCCCTGCAGTGTCTGTGTTGATGATGGCATCCACAGGATTAGATAAGGTCACACTGAATCCTTCATCCCCTTCAAAATCAGTATCACCACTCACATAGACTGTAATTTCCTTAGTGGTTTCCCCTGGCGCAAACTCAACTGTACCTGATGGTAGTGTTGTGGTGGTTGCCAGCAAGGCATTATAAACATTCAGTCGCCCCCCTGATACCGTAATCCCATTTAGGGAGGCAATGGGGTCTACTGTCTGCAGTAACACGTCTTTCACCTGCTGGGCTGTCCAGGTGGGATTTTCTGACCATAGTAGTGCTGC
>NZ_JAQMTM010000067.1:0-6160 GCF_028331085.1 Anabaena sp. CS-542/02 | reverse complement strand
TACCCAAAGCTGAAGAAGAAAAGAAAAAAGTTGTCAAGGTAAATCTGCAATAATCCCTGGTTGGTAATTTCCGTCTTCTACCTCCTCCTGCAATCAATTTCAACTTAAAAGCCTGGTAATGAGCGCAACCAGGCTTTTTTTTGTTTATTGAACATTTATTGATTACACTGAAGTTAGTATTGATAAACCTATAGGAGCCATGACTCAACCAACTTCTAGAATATGTATATTGGGTGGAGGCTTTGGTGGTCTCTATACCGCTCTATCTGCGCAGACTGCGGGGATCCAGAGCATCCCTCAACCCATCACCAAGTAAATTAAAAGACAGCACAGTTAGAATAATTAAAGCAGCTGGCGGCCAAATTAACCAAGGTTGCAACACCACAATTGAAGCATTACTAGCCAAAGATAGCATATTCCCCCAAGAAGGATCAGGCTGTTGGATTCCTAAACCAATCAGACTTAATACCGCTTCCGCACCAATAAAACCCGGAACCGCCAATGTGGCAGAAATAATTACATAGGTAGCAGTTTGTGGTAAAATATGGCGGATAATAATGTAAATTGGTTTACCACCCATTGCTACTGCTGCTTGTACAAATTCTCGCTCCTTAATTGATAGTACCTGGCCGCGAATTACCCGCGCTAACCCCGCCCAACTAATCACCGACATAATCACTACAATTAAAACAAAGCGCTGGGTACTGGTTAAACCAGGTGGTAAAACAGCACCCAAGGTCACTAACAGATAAATCCCTGGGAAAGTCATTAGCACTTCTGCTAACCGCATAATTACGCTATCAATCCAACCACCAAAGTAGCCAGAAATACCCCCAATGATTAGAGCTAGGGGAAAACTAATCAATACCCCAATAATCCCAATAAATAAACTAATCCGACCACCATATACTAAACGGCTGAATTGGTCGCGTCCTTGGTCGTCAGTACCTAAAATATTTAAGGCTGTGGGACTAGCTACGCCATCCCCATCATTTATAGTCCCAAATAAATGCCAGTCTAAAGGAATACCGGGTAAAATAGTTACCTCTTCCCACTTGGGAGGAAGGGGTAAAGTTAACTGTAATAGTTGGTATTCCGCACCACGGACAAATAACCTGATGGGTGTTGGTTGGGTAAAGTCTACTATGATTTGGCGATCGCCCGTTTCTAAATCAGTATCGCCCTGAACAGTAGGATATACATGGGGTCCGATAAATTTTCCCCGTTCTGACTGAGAAAACCAATAAACCCGAGTTGGTGGTAACAGGGAACCATTAGGCTGTGAAGCCAGAGGATTATAAGGAGCGACAAAATCAGCAGCAATTACCATTATGTAGAAAATTAACAGCACAATTGCCCCAAATCGCGCCAAAGGGTTTTTCCGCAGTTTTTGCCACCAATTCATAATTTCTGCCTCTTCCATAAACGGTAATTATTATGGTACAATTACTAATATCTTATTTTTCTACTCCATCTGTCTTCACTGCGGGTGTAATTCAGTGGTAGAATGTCACCTTCCCAAGGTGAACGTCGTGGGTTCGAGTCCCATCACCCGCTTTTGTAATTGTTGAGCAACCTGTATCAGTAATTCGTTAATCAGTGGCGTGTTTTTCTCTGCCATCAATTGCCATAGCTGCTGACGGGTAGTTTCACTGGCTACTAAACGACACTGAATAGTAAGGCTCATGCCTTTTAAACATATTTGTCCTATAATACCATGCTTATGTTATTGCTTTCTGTAAAATAGTATTTTATGCAAGAAACTTTTTTCACAAGTAAGGACGCGACTCAATTGACCGGTTGTACTCTTCGCCAGATTCAGTATTGGCGAGAGAGGGGGATCCTTGTACCTGTAATTAGTGGTACGGGTACGGGTCGCAGTATTTATTATTCAAGGTCGAATTTGGTGGAGTTGGCAGCTATGGTATATTGGCTGTCTACGGGTATTAGTTTTGATGTCGCTTGTCAAGTTCTCAAACAATTGAAGGAACAAGCACCAGAGTTGTTTATTTCGGGTCAGGGTAAGCGGTTTATGTTGTTGTTATCACAGGATGATTCGCTTTCTTTGGTAGAATTTGATCGGAAGATAGCGATCGCATCCCTGGATGAAGGTAAAGCTGTGATTCCGGTGTGGTTAGATATAATTTATAACAAGTTAAATAATAGACTCATTGATCAGAATGAATCTGCTTAATCTGTAGGGAGAGATAATGCTTAATGACAAATAGAAATATACCGTCTGATGAGGGGGTCTTTGATTCTGCCATAGCTAACCAACGTCCAGTACCAGAAACCTTCTTCCTCGATTTTTCGGCTGATCAAACCATTTCCCAGAATCTCCACCAATCTGATGAATCCGTACAGCGTTGGATACGTCGATTCATGGAAGATGCTCATAGTCCAACTCAGTTTTTATTTCACTTCCAGGCATACGGTAATGATTTTGATGAAGAAGTAGCTACTGATTTAGTGAGTGGAGAAATTGCGGCTATTGACTCTACAGATGTTTTACCTGTTACTGACTTAATGAATACTTCCTTTTATGCCGTTGGAGTTGGATGTATTACCAGTCAGAATCGCCATAATCCAGAGGTTGTTTTAACTACTACAAACACTCGGTATGCAAGACCTGATGAAATTGCAGCAAATGATAGTGATTTGTTTAGTCTATGTGATGAATTAGATAACATTCGTCAGACTAAAGGCTCTTGGGCTACAACATTTCGGGAATATCAAGAACGAACAATAGCCATTGATTGTGAGCAAGAAACTGTGTTGCTAGATGGACCAATTTTTACTCAAAACTTGATTACTCAACATTCAGGACGAGAGCTTTATTATAGGATGATGCAAACAGGGAAGCGTTTTATTGGTGTCATCAAAGATTTGGGTAGTTCTTGGGCAATTAGTAAGTGGACAGCTATGAGTTTAGAAAGAGGGGAGGGATTCGTCCTGTGTCCTATTCAAGACCAGTATCAACGACGATTTAGAGATAACACAAGCATTAATACCTGGGTCAGTAGATTACCAGGCAAGTATGTTCGGGTAGTCTATCGTCCTGCTGAAAAAGCATTTGCCTTTGAATGCGCTCTAGCTGATTTATCATACGCAGTTAGTTTATTGCGACAAGATGCTAGTCCAACTATTAACCACGAAATACCTCTGTTGCTGGAAACCGTTGATTGGCATCTTAGAGGAAGCAATAACTCTCAGTCCATTAAACACTCCTTTATTAGCGAAATTCAGCGCAATAACTATCGCATGGGAGTGGATATTACAAATGAAGGTAACTACAGATGACACTAATTCAAATTCCTGACACGATTAATTCAGATTTAAGTTTAATCTGTGGCTACACTTTTAACGAGCCAGAATTATCCGCAAATGATTTTGTAATTGTTGAAGATCATGCAAGCCATAGGAACTATTTTGGACAAGTTGTTAGTCCCCAAGCAAACTTGAATCGTTCGGCTCTTGGACCACAAGATAATGCGACAATTAATGCTTTTGAACAGCTAGAGCAGAATAACTATGCTCGTGAAGTTGTCGTTCGAGAGGTTTATTTTTATCAAGTAAACCTAATTAAAGACATTACCCAAGACCCACCAAGTAGTGTTCGTCGGCGACCTCAAATTGGATCTATTGCAAGAGAAGCCACAGAAGATGAGATCATCAGATACTTAAACTTGCCCCCTGCGGATGAAAGGTATGGAATTGGGGAGATTATCGATACAAACATTGGCATTTATGTCAATCCACGAACTTTTTATTATCAAAGCTTAATTGCTGGTGCAACAGGGAGTGGAAAAACCAATTCCTGTGCCAATTACATTCGCGCAGCATTACAAATGGGCTTTGCAGTTATCATTTACGATCACAAGCCTGATTATCAGCATATTGATAGACCGAATCAAGATGCAATAGATATTTTAAATGGGAATGGTCAAACCGACCAAGACACAACCTGGATTGAAGGAGTTGATGCTGATTTTTACTACTTGGGAGAGGAATCAACTGCCTTTCAAGGTACTCCAATTGCTATTCCAGCCTCAGAGTTCGATCCAGCAGTTTTGGCAGCAGTAATGTACTATCCTCCTAATGAAACTAACTCTCGTGAAGAATTCGAGACTTTATTAGAAGAATTTGACGACGAACGACAGGCAGATCAGAATGGTAACGAGCCAGTAATTTGGACGCTAGGGGACTTTTACCGATGGGTGACTAGTTATGATCCCCAGAACCCCAATGCACGGCAGCCACCTCCTCATAGAAGAGGGGGGATAGACTCACGAACTTACAATGCTATGGTCAACAAAATGACCCGTCGTAATCGTCGTCCAGCTTGGGTTGACGGTGGACTACCAATCCGTCCAATGGGGAATCCTAATGGTACTAGTAGAGGTAGAAGATCCAGTCCGAGTGCGGCTGTATTTGGTCAAGATCAAACCCCTCAGCAACCACAATGGTTTGATCCTAGTAATCTATTTTGGATGATGTAATTACAGTTAGCTATACAATAATCGGGAGCCAGGGGTTAGAAACCCCTGTCTAAAAGCTGAAGTCGGATTTATCCGACTGGGTGTTAAATATAACATTATCAATAGGGTTAACAATGATTTTCTAGAGTATTATATGTAACTTACCAGTCCACTTTTAGTGGACTTTTGCTATTAGACGCTTAATTTATTCCCCGGCTAATGACTGTTAATGGTCATACCTCTTCCCAGTCAACAGTCAACAATCAACAGTGCGATCGCACTGTTGGAATTGCCAATGAATCCCAGGGTACCAATGGGTAAATACTCAAGGTTCTACCACCTACCTGGAAATATTAAGTTTAGTATCAAAGTCAGGTACTCTTGATTTAACAATGATATATTAATAATTGAAGCTAAATAGCTTCCCTGGCAGATTCAACAGCCAATGTTCAGTTCACAAAGAGGTAAAAGCGCTGTTCTATTCTAATCTGTCTCGTCAACCGAACACAACACCCAACTGGAAAGCTGATATTTCCTCAGATTGCTAAACAGGGGGTTATGCCACTGATAGTTTAGTCAGGGTCACCCTATATAGTCTGATAAATGAGAGGAAATAATAAGGTGAGTAGGAGCTTGGGTGTTGTTGTGTGCAAGATTTTCACCTCAGAGGTTATTTTATAACTTTTGAAAAGGGAACAGGGAACAGGGAACAGGGAACAGAGAATAGGGACTAGGGACTAGGGACTAGGGACTAGGGACTAGGGAACAGGGACTAGGGAATAGGGAATAGGGAACACCGGAAAACCGGAAAACCGGAACATACCGAAGCAACAAAATCAAGCCCCATTCCCTGGTGAAGGGAAAGATGAGGGTGGGGTCAAATAATATTCGATACACTAATCATAACTTTTAAAACATCCTCTCAAGAAGTCGGGGATATAATCCTGCTGACTACTCTGGTAATTTCGGTTTACCACACCTAAAAAATAGAGAAAACCCTAATATTTATTGTCGCCAAATTATGGGCGGTAATCATCAATTATGCCGTCGTAATAACCGAATTTACAGAAATTGTTATCCTGATTAATATTTAAATGAAGCACTAAGACAAGTGCAAAATCAATTAAATAAAAACTACTTAATCGGAGGAATATTTATGTTAGTTCGCTGGAATCCCTGGATGGAAATCGGTACTCTCCACCGTGAAATTAATAGCCTACTTGAAGAAACCAAAGCACCATCTAGACTATTTGAAAGAGGTTTCCATAAAGTTCCTGCTGCGGAAATATCCGAAACCGATGACGCAGTTAATGTCAAGCTAGAAATACCAGGAATGGACACCAAAGACCTGGATATACAAGTCACAGAAGACACCGTTTATATTACTGGTGAGCGCAAATCGGAAACTAAAACCGAAAATAAAGGTGTCAGCAAGAGTGAATTTTATTACGGTAAATTCCAACGAGCAATTTCTCTACCTACCTTGGTGCAAAATAATAAAGTTAGTGCGGAATACAAGGATGGTATTTTGCATCTAACACTACCCAAAGCTGAAGAAGAAAAGAAAAAAGTTGTCAAGGTAAATCTGCAATAATCCCTGGTTGGTAATTTCCGTCTTCTACCTCCTCCTGCAATCAATTTCAACTTAAAAGCCTGGTAATGAGCGCAACCAGGCTTTTTTT
>NZ_JAQMTM010000066.1:0-7367 GCF_028331085.1 Anabaena sp. CS-542/02 | reverse complement strand
GCGGTAGTCTTTCTTGTAAATCTTAACTTGAGAAATATCGCGTCTGGCTAAGGCGTGCAAGTCTACTAAGGGATAACCGCTCCCATGCTCCCGTTGAAGTAGAAAGTAAAGTCTAGCTTTGTCTAGGTTTTATATAGCAGCTATGTCAAACTGTAGAAGTATGTCACACTAGAATCAGCAACTAAGCTCAAATTTGCCAATGGTGTTTGACCCTGACTTTTTGAATGACAATTCCGAGGAAAACTCCAATCAGCTTCTCAATGACCACTTCGACGAAAATCCGAATCAGTTACTCAAATATTTACAACATCAGCCTCCTGAAGTTCTAGCCCGTGTCGCTCAGTCCGTCAGCCCGGAAATTAAACACATAATCTCCCAAAACGTCCAAGGACTAGTGGGAATGCTCCCCCTGGAAAACTTTAACGTGCAAATTACCACAGATAAGGAGAACTTAGCGGGGCTTCTCTCATCGGCCATGATGACAGGATACTTTCTCCGCCAGATGGAGCAAAGGATGCAGTTAGAGAATTTGTCTAATAGTTAATTGTCAATCGGGCAATTTTTTCGGAGTATCACTTGATATGGCTTGATTATATAGTTGATTAGCAATACGCGTAGCAGTTTCAATGGGGATAGCAAAGCCCAAACCTTGAGCATCGGCGCGGATAGCAGTGTTAACACCAATAACCTCACCGTGGGCATTTAACAAAGGACCGCCAGAGTTACCGGGGTTAATAGCTGCATCAGTTTGGATAAAGCTGACTTGCTTATCTGGGACGCCAACTTGAGCGCTGGTGCGCCCCGTAGCGCTGATAATGCCGATAGTGACAGTATTATCTAACCCCAAAGGATTGCCAATAGCGATCGCCCATTGTCCGGGGATTAATTTTTGTGAATTGCCTAACTTAACCGTGGGCAATTTATTTTCGGGAATTTTCACCACTGCGAGATCTGTAGTCAGATCAACTCCCAGTACCCGCCCCTGAAAAGTTCGACCATCTTTGAGAGTGACCTGCACAGTATCTGTATCTGCCACCACATGAGCATTAGTCAGCAATAGGCCATTTTCGCTTAAAATAAATCCCGAACCTGTACCGCGCTCAATGCGTTCTTTGGGAATTGGTTGTTCATCTTCGCCAAAAAATCGACGTAAGAGGGGATTTTTTAAAACATCTGAGATGGGGTTAGCAACTTTGCGGGTAGCATTAATACGTACTACTGCAGGTCCGACTTTTTGTACTGCCGTAGCAATAAAATTCAGGTTATCACCCCCAGTAGTGCCCATGGCTCTCCCCAACCGATGAGGAACCACAGACTCTGAAGGTAAGGGTGCCGTTACATTGCGTAACTCTTGAAAATAGGGGTTATGTGGTACAAGATAACGACTACCGAACACCCCCGCACCGGTACCAATTGTGAGTAAAGATAGATAAATACTTAGCTGTTTTAAGGATAAATTCATAAAACCTTGTCAGATATGTGGAAACGAGCGCGTCTTTAGACGTGGGATTGTCAAGAGGTTTCAAGAAAACAGTGGATTCGCTAACTTCTCAGTGTAGTCAAGCAATGGACAAGTTAACAGATAATTTCACAGATAAAACGACAATAAGCTACAGGGCACTTAGGACATGACAAAATTCTCATAGTCAGGATTTGACTTTTGACTTTTGCTATACCTGTCCACACCCCCATTCCCCCACTAAAATCTAAACTTAGCGATCGCTTGACTTTGATCTTATGACTTTTCCTTATCGTCTAGTTTTGCTATATAGCCTACTTGGTGCTATGGGTTTAACATCCACCCCTGTAAGCTCAAACACTGCTCATGCAGCCCCCAGTTGTCCAACTCCGGCATTATCTCGTTTCGTGCGCCATCAAGTTAATCGTGGTGAAACTGTGGAGAGCATAGCACAGCGATACAATCTCACATCAGCAACAGTCATCGAAATGAATCCGGCTCTGAGAACCGGAAAGCCGAATGTAGGGAGCAATTTGCAAATTCCTCCCTACAATGGCATTGTTGTACAAGTACCTAGGGGACAAAATTGGCGCCAGGTGGCGGAAAAATATGAGGTTCGCGCTGATACCCTGTTTGAAATCAATGGTTGCCAACAAGACCCCAGAATTGTATTTGTTCCCGGGGTAAATGGGTCAGCACCCCGCCCTATAACTGACTCTAACGGGTCTACAGAGCCTATATCTATTAGTGGCTATCCTTTACAGTCAGTCACAACTGTGATATTTCCTTATGGCTGGCAGATTAATCCTACCACTGGTGAAGTGTTTTTTCATAGTGGCGTGGACTTGTTAGCTGCTGTAGGTACTCCTGTACAAGCGATCGCTCCGGGAACTATAGTGTTTGCTCAACCACAGGGTACTTATGGCCAATTAGTGATCATTAACCACGCTGGCGGTATCCAAAGCCGTTACGGTCATCTTGGTGATATTCAGGTTTCTTTAGGTCAAAAAGTTAATCAAGGCGACTTATTGGGAACCGTAGGCACGACTGGGGAGCCGACTGTCAGGCAACCACACTTGCATTTTGAAATCCGTTCTAATTCCGATTTAGGTTGGGTAGCGAAAGACCCCCAAGGTTATTTGAGGAACAGGCCATGAACCTGTTGTTCATCGTCAGACAAATCAATTTTACTGACCAAAAAGGGTCTAACTGTGGCAATCTGAGATACAGAGACCTTTAATCTGATATTTTAACTACAGTCAATTTACCTCATTAGGTTATGCAAACTCTGCCAAATCTTACAACCGTTGACAAGACAGCAAATCAAGGCATTTTTGATACTAACATTAAGCGGCGTAAAACTCGTCCCGTCAAGGTGGGAAATGTCACCATTGGGGGTAACTACCCAGTAGTAGTGCAGTCTATGATTAACGAGGATACCCTGGATATAGATGGTTCCGTAGCGGCTATTCGTCGTTTACACGAAATTGGTTGTGAAATTGTCCGGGTCACAGTACCCAGTATGGCTCATGCCAAAGTGATGGCGGAGATAAAAAAAAGATTAATTCAAACTTACCAAGACGTGCCAATTGTAGCCGATGTGCATCACAATGGCATGAAAATTGCCTTGGAAGTCGCCAAGCACATTGAAAAAGTACGGATAAATCCGGGATTATATGTGTTTGAGAAACCAAACTCCAATAGAACCGAATATACCAACAGCGAATTTGAAGAAATTGGCGAAAAAATCCGTGAAACCCTAGAACCTTTAGTAGTTTCCCTGCGAGATCAAGGTAAAGCCATGCGAATTGGGGTAAATCATGGTTCGCTGGCGGAAAGGATGCTATTTACCTACGGGGACACCCCAGAAGGCATGGTAGAATCTGCCTTAGAATTTATTCGCATTTGTGAAGCCTTAGATTTCCGTAACCTAGTAATTTCCATGAAAGCCTCACGGGTTCCGGTGATGCTAGCCGCCTATCGTCTCATGGCCAAGCGCATGGATGACCTAGGTATGGATTATCCCCTACATTTGGGTGTGACAGAAGCTGGGGATGGCGAATATGGACGGATTAAATCCACTGCGGGCATTGCTACATTACTAAGTGATGGTATTGGCGATACAATCCGCGTATCACTCACAGAAGCACCAGAAAAGGAAATTCCCGTTTGTTACAGCATTCTGCAAGCTTTAGGATTGCGCAAAACAATGGTGGAGTATGTTGCTTGTCCTTCTTGTGGGCGGACTTTATTTAATTTAGAGGAAGTTTTACACCAAGTCCGGGAAGCTACCAAACATTTAACTGGGTTGGACATAGCAGTTATGGGTTGCATTGTCAACGGTCTTGGAGAAATGGCAGATGCCGACTATGGTTATGTTGGTAAAACACCCGGTTACATTTCTTTATATCGTGGTCGAGAAGAAATTAAAAAAGTCCCTGAAGCACAAGGTGTAGAGGAATTGATTAACCTGATTAAGGCAGATGGACGTTGGGTAGAACCTTGAACAGGTGGGTATTGGGGAAAATTTCTCCTTTCCTCAACGCCCAGTCGCCCCGGATTGTCAAGTAATTTAATGAAATTAGTAACACATGCCTGGTCTCTACAGTGCAACCCTGTGTTAGATTGGGCATACTGACTATACATTCCTCCCTCTGACGCAGCTGTCATTATGGTGATTACAAAAAGTAGACTTGTTTTGGGTGCTACGGCGGTGACGCTTTCCACCATTGCTGTTACTAGCCTTGGCATTCACTCCCGAGGTCAGGCTTTATTTAAAGCAAGTCCCAAAGAATTGGTAGACGAGGTTTGGCAAATTGTCCAACGCCAATATGTAGACGAGACTTTTAATCAAGTTGATTGGCTGGCTGTGCGGAAGGAGTACTTGAGCAAAGAGTACACTAGTCAGGAAGATGCCTATACATCCATCCGGGAAATGCTCAAACGGCTAGATGATCCCTACACCCGGTTTATGGATCCTGAAGAGTTCAAGAATATGCAAGTGGACACTTCAGGGGAACTGACAGGTATTGGTATCACAATTAGTCAAGATGAAGAAACCAAGCAGATTGTGGTAATTTCCCCCATTGATGATACACCCGCATTTAAGGCCGGCATTTTGGCTAAGGATGTGATTAAGACAATTAATGGTCAAAGTACCGAGGGTATGGATACTAACCAAGCAGTATCCCTAATTCGTGGTGAGCCGGGAACGAAAGTCAATCTGACAATTGAACGGGATGGTAAAGCCAAACAGTTTGAGATCACACGGGCTCGCATTGAAATTCATCCAGTTAAATATTCTAGACAGCAAACTCCTATAGGTAACTTAGGTTACATTCGACTGAATCAGTTCAGCGCCAATGCTAGCCGGGAAATGCAAAGCGCTATTAGGGATTTAGAAAGGCAACGGGTTAACGGATATATTTTAGATCTACGTGGTAACCCCGGCGGGTTACTCTACTCCAGTGTAGAAATTGCTCGCATGTGGCTAGATAGAGGTACTATTGTCTCCACTATTGACCGTGGGGGTGAACAGGAGCGGGAAGTGGCGAGGGGACGTGCTTTAACTGATAAACCTTTGGTGATTTTAGTTGATAAAGGATCGGCGAGCGCCAGTGAAATTCTCTCAGGAGCCTTGCAGGACAATAAACGTGCTGTTTTGGTGGGATCTCAAACTTTCGGTAAAGGTTTAGTGCAATCAGTGCGTCCTTTAGAAGATGGCTCAGGTTTAGCGGTGACAATTGCTAAATATCATACTCCCAGTGGTAAAGATATTAATAAACATGGGGTGGTTCCCGACGTGACTGTGGAATTATCTGATGAGCAGCGTCAGGAATTGTGGTTGAGACAACGTGAAAAACTGGCTACACTAGCAGACCCTCAATTCGCTAAAGCTGTGGAAGTATTGGGTAAAGAAATTGCTGCTAGAGGTATGACGAGTTTAGAAACCAAGTAAGTTTGATACTCAAGGGGTGTAAGTTTCTGCACTCCTTTGATGAGTGGGAGGAAAAAGTGACCAATAGGGTACACTGGCAAGAACGAATTGGCAATCAAAGAGATTGGGTGTGGCGAGGCTGGCAAACTCGTTATACTTACATCCGACCTAGTAAACATTCCCAAAAGACTACACCCTTAATCCTGATCCATGGTTTTGGTGCTTCCATTGGTCATTGGCGACATAACTTAGAAGTATTAGGGCAACACCATACAGTCTATGCCCTCGATATGCTCGGGTTTGGTGCATCGAAAAAAGCTGCGGCAAATTATAGTATACAACTGTGGGTAGAGCAGGTCTATGAATTTTGGCAAGCATTTATCCGTCAACCAGTCATATTAATCGGTAATTCTAACGGTTCGCTGATTTCCTTAGCTGCTGCGGCCGCCCATCCAGAAATGGTTAAAGGTATAGTCATGATGAGTTTACCTGACCCATCTTTAGAACAAGAAGCCATCCCGCCGGTTATGCGACCTGTGGTCATGGCAGTTAAAAAATTAGTTGCTTCCCCTTTGCTTCTCAAACCTATATTTCACTTGGTGCGTCAACCCGGCTTTGTACGTCGCTGGGCTAGTCTGGCTTACGCCAAACCCGAAGCTATCACCGATGAACTAATAGAAATTTTAGCAGGGCCTCCCCAAGACCGGGGCGCACCTCGTGCTTTTATGGCCTTGTTTAGAGCTGCGATCGCTATTAACTTTAGTCCTAGTGTCAAAGCTATATTACCCAGCATTACAGCACCAATGCTGCTAATTTGGGGACAAAAAGATAGATTTGTGCCCCCTATACTGGCGCAGAAATTTACTCAGTATAACGAGAACCTAGAAGTACTCAACTTAGAACATGTCGGCCATTGTCCCCATGATGAATGTCCAGAAAGAGTCAATCAAGTAATTCTAGATTGGGTTAACAGACACATCTAATTACGTAACTGTGACATCATCAGTCTTCACAGCTGCCGCACCATGAACCGAACGGGCTACAGCAACCATCTTTTTCAGGATATCCTGACTGGGAACCCGACCTTTTAACACCACAGTAGTACCTGTTTGAGCCACCCAGAGAGTATCAATATCTCCGAGTTGGGAATCTTCATCAAAGGCCAATGCAACACGCTTGGCTAAACCACTCTGGTCGTATTCTCCATTCAAGCCTAAACGTTCTGGGGGAATTGATGTGGTAGTAGAAGCACTTGGCTGTACTTGCTGCGACGGAGGATTTACTCGTGCGTTTTGGGGTTTCTCTAATCCAAAAATTCTTTTCAACCAACCCATAAGCGGTTTTCTCCCATTGTTTATTAAATACTCTATTCCCATCATCAAAGCATGACAATAATCTACATCTGTCGTTGAAAAGATATTTACTGTTTTGCTCTACAGTAAACTAATCTTATAACAAAAATGCCGAAAAACCGTGAGTAAGAGGCGCATTGCGCCGTATTTCCTACGTGAGGCAGGGGATGTTCGCCCAGCGTCTCCCCTTGGGAGAAGGCTGTTTAAAGCGTTTACGCCACTGGAACTTGTGATATATTAATATTAACACCGAAAGGTAAACAACCTGTATAAAAACCCAACTGCCTAATGGCAATCTGATGGCGTAGCGTGGGGTCAGCCATACCTTGACAATTGAAGATATGGGGTTCTATTCCATAGTTCTAATTCCCACCCACCGAATAGGTAAAATCTTCCCTTCGGCAAGCCGCTACGCGTCTACATGGAGCTAGTCCTAAGCTGACTATTTTATAGACAAAACTATACTTATGTTAACAAGAATTGACATAAGTGAGTTAAGAAAATCGCCCACTTGATATATAATCCTACGATATCAAGTATTGAATTAAGACTATTGCCAACGCGAAAACCAAGCAATGATAGCGGTAGTCTTTCTTGTAAATCTTAACTTGAGAAATAT
>NZ_JAQMTM010000065.1:0-5107 GCF_028331085.1 Anabaena sp. CS-542/02 | reverse complement strand
TTTCTCAACCCGTACAATCGACAAGAAAAACAATGAATGATTGCCATTAAGTCCTCGACTAATTCCTGTTGCGGAGATAGTGATTCTTGATTGGCTACAATAATTTCACATCCTAGCAGGAAGTTTCCCAACTGAATCCCAGCGTTGTAATGTCTTGACTGACACCCCAATTTTCTTTGCAAACTCATGAGGTTTAAACATAAATGCACTTATAGGTTTGTAGGTAAGTGTATAGGTTTGTCTATTTAATTATCAACTAGGCTACTACTCCATAGAATCCACCCAAACCGATGAAAGGGTAAATTAAATCTTCATCCCTAATGTATGGAATGAAATGTTTTGCTACTTCAGCTAAATGAGGTATTTTAAGGGAAACAGCGTTGATGTCTTCCCTAGTGGGGGTAGAAGGAATTTTTCTGGCGACTGTTACCATTACCTGAGAAAGCGATCGCTTAAATTTCTCTGTTTGCTCTAAATCTGTCAACTTAGATTGGAAAAATTCCCGCAGCAGTGGATGTAGTTTATAGATTCCTTGTGTTTCGCGTTGGAGTAGATGCAGAGTCAGCAGCTTATTATCCCGAATGTCCTCTAAATCTTCGGGAGATTTTTTTGGTAGGGACTGTTCTACCAATTCCCAGAGTATGGGTGCTGCTGCAAATAAACTGAGTAAACAGCCTAATTGTCGATCATCCTCTGTTAATTCCAACCAACTTAACTCAAAGGCTGCTTTTACTCCCCGTTGTGCTGTCATATCCGGATCTGATTTCGACTTAGATAAGGCTGGCTGATCTAATCTTTTGTTCTTCAAGCGCTCCGTCATTTCCGATATAGACAAATCTTGTTTTCGGGCTAGATACCGCCCCACTAACTCCAAACCCAAAGGTAAATATCCCAACCATTCACACAACTGATTGGCTACATCTAATTCTTTCTCAATACGCTGTGCTGTTTCTCCGAGCAATGACCGTAACATCTCTAAGGCTGCATCTGGTGGTAATACATTTAAAGGTAATTCCTTGATGCTTGCACCGAACTTTTGGCGCGTAGTCATCAACACTTTAAACCTGGGAGATAGAGAGTTGAGGTAAGTTTTAACTTGCTTGTAATCTGTGACATCATCCACCACTAGCAACACATCGCCTTCAGGCCAATTGCGAAAGCAGTACTTTACTTTTGTTTGAATATCAAAATCTTTTTCTTCTGGTGGGTTTAAATCAAGGTGAGTTGCGGCAAATCGCAGGACTTGAACGCCCACATCTTCTGTTTCCGCTTCTAACCAGCAAATTCCGCCTTTGTAGGTTTCGAGGTGATTGATTGCATATTGCAGGGCCAGTTCTGTTTTACCTAGTCCACCCATTCCCGCAATTGCAGCAATGGCGACTTGGTTATTTTTCTGTAAAAGTTGTTGGAGTTGTTGCAGTTGGTGTTCACGTCCCACAAATTTTACTACCCCACTCCGGGGTAAACTTTCCGGTATTTCACCAGGTGGCTTTGACTTTACCCGTTCCCCTACGGGCGACTCTGGTCAGACGTTAATAGGACCAGTGATAGTATTTCCTTGGAAGATGGTTTTAATTGAGTCAGCATTATTGATATTAATATTACTATTGGTATTATTATTGATATTATTGACTATTTCTTGAAGTTTACGCGCTTTTTCTTGAAGTGTAGGCGCTTGTGGGTCGGCGTTTGCGGCTGCTTCCACTTCCCGCACTGATTGAGCAATTTCGGGATCTTGATCAGCTACTGCTTTCAATTCCAGTACTGCTTCACGATAGTTTAACGGTTGCTGTGGGTTTTCTTCTGATATATTCGCTAGGGAGGATAGCTTATTTTTATTTAGTAGCTGTGCGATTAACTCATTACTTGCTTTAATTCCTGCTTCTCCAAGCTTTTCGCCTGTTTTTTCTAAAGCCTTAGTTAAAACTATTGTCGCGATCGCTGTTGCTACGGCAGTTAGTGTTACGGGTTCCATAATTTAGTAATAATTATGAGGCGTAAATATTTACCCTGTAGATTTTAATAGTTTCTCAGCAAATTGTCAAGTCATATATCATACATATGATCATGAAGGGGTGAGGTACACTAGGGCAGGCAAGATGCCTACCCCACAAAAGTTTGATAATTCAATCTGTACTTCAGATTCAGTGGTGCTGTATGACATTGACTGAGTGATAAATTTGCTCATCCGCTAGAGGATGGGTAAGGTGATGACTGCTGATTTTTATTTTGACAGTTCGTTTGTGGACTCTTCAAGAATCCCCCGGCTTTTAGCCGTGGGGAGTATCAAGATTTTTTTGTGATAGGATGCCACACAAAGGGTTATATTGATGTAAGGCAGCCTGGGAAGTCAGCATTGTTAAAAATATCCTCAAGAGTTAGGGAGAAGTCGATCAAACGACTACAGTAGTTAATTTAGCTGCACAATTCACGTAAAATAATAAGTTTATTATTGATGCAGATATTGAAGCTTTTGCCAGTTTATAGGGAAAGCAAAATCACAACTAGGGGCGATCGCTATTGCTGAATGGCGAGAGAAAAATACACCCTAGGGGGAGTCATAAACCACGTCTGCAAAGGAATTACAGCGTTATTGGAGAAAATAATGGTTAAGCAAAATCTATCCGAATCACTACAGCAAGAGGCACAAAAATTGATACTACTTGAAAATGAAGCTGCGGTTGAAGTTACAGCACAGGAAGTTACCGAACAGAATGTTTTAGCAACAGAGCAATTACTTAAACCCCATGATGCTGCTATGTCTAGTTCAAAAGATTTAGAAACTACTGTGGAAAAATTAAAACAAACTCTGGAAGAATATCAAAATAAAGAAAAAACTCTGCAAAAACAAATTGTCGATTTACAATCAAATTTGTATGAAAAGCAAGTATTAACAGAAAGGCTGACTAAAGAACTGCACGAAGCTAAACAAACCGCGCTACAGCTTGCAGAGTCTAACTCTCAATTAATACAACAAAGTAAATCCCACATCCCACTCAAAGAGGATAAGTCAGCAATTCCTAAGAAAGAAAGTGCAATCCAAGTCAAAGAGAAATATAATCCAGTTGGCTATAAAAAATCACATCGGGTTCCTGAGCAGCTTCTACAACGTCAAAAAGAAGGTGATAATTTTGCAGATAATACTTGGTTGTACGATTGAATTCGTAATTCTTAATTAATTCTTAATTTGTGATTCATTACGAAATTCGAGAATGTGTTGGGCAGTAACTTCTGGCTGTTCTAAGTGGGGAACATGACCAGCATCTTTGATCCAAACAAGGTTACTACTAGGAATCGCTTGGGTAAACTTTTTAGCGTCCGATGTACCTAAAATTTTATCCGTATCTCCCCATAAGATGAGAGTTGGTTGGACAATGCTGGTAAGCTGCTGTGGTTTAAAAGCGCGATACCCACCACTTTTAGTAAAAGCTATTAAGGCTTGAGTCCAGTTAGGCATTTCTAGGTGTAATGAGGCACATATTCGAGCATCAGTTGAGGCGAGTAACTGATTTTTGTAAGCAGCGCGGGAAATGCGATCGCGTATATTAGGATTACGCAAAAAATTAGCTGCTAAAGAATCCAAGGGGGGAAACATCAAGCTTGACGGTGAACCCCCCTTCAAACCAGCGCTATCGATTAACACGAGTTTTTGCACCAATTCTGGGTAAGTTAGGGTAAAATCAATGGCAGCTGCACCCCCCATAGACGCACCCACTAAAATCACAGGTTGGTTAATTAAAGTTTTCCAGAAATAATACAGATGAGTTTTGATAGCCAGGGGACTAAATTGCACATCGGTAATTCTGTCTGTGAACCCAAAGCCTAATAAATCCACAGCCCAAGTTTCATTATCTCTTGGTAGCAGTGGTAAAAGGCGACGGAATTCAAACACAGAACTGTCGAATCCGTGAATTAATAAAATAGGTGTACCGCCACTACCCTTTTGCACATAGGTAGTGGTAATTGGTTGATTAGTTAAAGGAGTGGCGATCGCTTGAGCCTGAATAATTTGAGCCAAGGCGATGGAGGTAGGTTCAGTTAGTTGTCCAACTGTGGGAGGTAAGAAATTAGGAAACATAATTCTTTAGTTTACACCGGGGCGAAGAGAAAATTTTGCTAAATGTCAAAGTTGGTACGAAACCCTCGTACAATTAATATCACTTGATTTTTTAGACTCAGGAGCTAATGCCATGCCCATGGCGGTTGGCGTCATTGAAACCTTGGGCTTTCCTGCTGTACTAGCAGCAGCAGATGCCATGGTTAAATCTGCCGCAGTCACAATTGTGTATTATGGTCAAGCCGAAAGCGCTCGCTTGTTAGTCGCCGTTCGGGGACACGTTGCCGAAGTTCAAAGGGCTGTAGAAGCAGGAATATTAGCCGGAGAACAAGCTTATGGTGGTCAAGTAATTACCCACTATATTGTTCCTAACCCCCCGGAAAACGTCGAGACCATTTTACCGATCCACTTCACCGAAACATCTGATCCGTTCCGTATGTAATAGGTAAATTCCTCAGGACAATAAATTTGTCGCCCCAAATACGTTAATTCATACAGGAGATTACTAATGTCACTACAGGCCGTTGGCGCACTTGAAACAAAAGGTTTTCCTGCTGTACTAGCAGCAGCAGATGCGATGGTGAAAGCTGGTCGCGTCACCCTTGTTGGTTATATCAGAGTCGGTAGCGCTCGTTTTACAGTAAATATTCGCGGGGATGTTTCCGAGGTCAAAACTGCTATGGCCGCTGGTGTTGAAGCTGCGGAAAATGTTTATGGTGGTACTTTGGAATCTTGGGTGATTATTCCCCGTCCTCATGAAAACGTGGAAGCTGTTCTACCAATCGCCTATACGGATCAGGTTCAACAGTATCGGGATTCTGTAGAAAACCCCATCGTGCGTTCATCTAACAGGTTTTGATCCCTTCCCATGTTTTCTAGGGGAGCTAGTCCTAAGCTGACTATTTTATAGACAAAACTATACTTATGTTGACAAGCATTGACATAAGTGAGTTAAGAAAATCGCCCACTTGATATATAATCCTACGATATCAAGTATTGAATTAAGACTATTGCCAACGCGAAAACCAAGCAATGATAGCGGTAGTCTTT
>NZ_JAQMTM010000064.1:0-35270 GCF_028331085.1 Anabaena sp. CS-542/02 | reverse complement strand
ATTTAAATCTTCTATCCCTATCACCGCGTGGTTTTTGCTGATATAGGTGGTGATTTTATGTAATGTATCTTTTCTGATATTAGCTATTTTTTGGTGTAGTCTGGCTATTTTGATTTGGGCTTTTCTATAATTATTTGAACCGCTGAGTTTATGTGGGTTCAAATATTGCATTCTTGCTAATTTAGCTTCATACTTTTTATAGCTTTTTACTCCATCATAGATTTCTCCTGTTGATAACGTTGCTAGATGATTTATTCCTAAATCTACACCTAAAAAGTCTTTTTTTTTAGGTGTTTCATTGGTGATCACCTCCAGTTTCCAAGAGATAAACCACTTATCAGCTTGTTTACTTATGGTGACAGATTTCGGTTTATATCCTGTCGGGAGAATTTCATAAGTTTTCAGCCAGCCAATTACGGGGACTTTGATTTTTCTATAGTCAATATGAATTGCCCCATCTAAGGTAAAAGAATCCTGTCTCCCTTTTTTCTTAAATTTAGGAAAGCCTTTACTTTTTTTGAAGAAGGATTTAAAGGCATCTGACAGATATCTTAATGCGTATTGAGGGGCGCATTTGGAAACTTCATAATACCAAGGAAGGGTAGATTTAATGGCTGCTACTAACCATTTATGTAAATCTATGGCTGTGGGAAATTTGATTTTGTCTTGAGGATTAAGTTTGTTATGTAACAATACCTGTTGACAAAGTGCTAACCCTTGATTCCAAGCGTGTCTGGCTACTCCTGCGTGTTGTCCTAGTAGTAGTCGTTGTTGCTTGTTGACTTTGAGTTGGGTTTTGAATCCTAGTAGCATACAGTGATTTTACTGTAATTCTGTCACAAATCGAAAAGATGACAGGAATTTTTGAGCCAATGTGTGTGTTTGTGAGTATTAGTTAAGAAAAGAGTAACTAGTTACTAACCCTCAGTCCCTAAAAATTTCGGCGGCGAAACTGAGCAGGAGGGACACGCAGAGGTTTTTCTGGGTTCCAAATGCCTTTTTCCATGAGTCTAGCCCATTGTTGGGCCCGTTCCAAACGCTGGTCATATTTATGATTAGGCGATCGCGACACAAACAAAGCATACCCTTGTTTAAGCAATTCTTCATTTAATAACTGCTGATCTTTCCACACATAAGCCAAAATCCGACCAAAATTATCCTTGGCTTGGACATCAAACTCCAAGATCACGGATTTTTCTTGCTCACCAATCAACTGCGCTAAAACTGCTTTGGACTCATCTCCCCAGGGACTTTGTCGCAAATCTGGTGCATCAAGACCAAGTAATCGCACCGAAGAAATCAAATTTGGTTGTTCAGCCATACCTAGAACTTCTAAAGTTTGACCACTGACTACCCGGGAAACTCTCACCTGAGTGCGATTGCTTGCACTCAGGTCATGATCGCCCTGACAACCCACCAACAACAGCAAGCAACCCAAAAGGATCCCAAGAAAAACCTTTGCGTCTTTGCGCCTGGGCGCGAAACAAATCTTAATCCTCATCTAAGGGTAAACCCGCTTTAACCTTACCTCTAGCAAAATACCGACCAAACTGGAGTTCATAAACCTCATCCTCGTCTTGAGTTTCCACTTCTAAATCAGAATGAGCATAACTAACGCATAACAAAGCATACCCTTTCTGGCGCAAAGCTGGGGATAATCCAATAGCCTCGGGTTGGTAAATTTCTCCAGACACCACCCGCACAGCGCAAGTTGTGCAAGCCCCATTGCGACAGGAAAAGGGTAGTTCCTCCCCTTGTTGTTCAATACTGTGGAGGATGTAGCGGTCTGCGGGAACTTGTAGACTGTATTCCTTGCCTGTGGCGCGATCTCGGACTTTAATCGTATATGTATGGGACATGGTGATTTCGGATTTCCAAAGTAGACTTGAGCTTTAACTTAATTTATCTGCTTTTATGGTTGCATTTTCTCAAATTTCATAGTATGATTATAAATCGTTGAACCTGGAGAGGTGGCCGAGTGGTTGAAGGCGCAGACCTGGAAAGTCTGTTATGCGGAAACGTATACGAGGGTTCGAATCCCTCCCTCTCCGTTAAAAAAAAATGCAAATATCATCAAGAAACTCCTGCGGTGGAGTAGACTGTCAGGAGTAATTTTTTATCACCCAAATAATGCCCTTAGAACTGCAAAACCTCACTGGTGGTTACACAGCATTACCCATTATCCAAGATATTAACCTATCTCTACAAACAGGAGAATGGTTAAGTTTAGTGGGTGCAAATGGTTCTGGTAAATCTACCATCCTAAAATTACTCAGTCGCATTCTCTCCCCACAGCAAGGAACAGTCCTACTGGATGGCAAAGCGATTCATTCTCAGCCTCCCCATTTAGTGGCGCAGAAGTTAGCATTATTACCGCAACAACAAACAATTCCCGCGGGGTTAACAGTGCGCCAATTAGTCAGTTTAGGACGCACCCCCCATCAACCTTGGTGGCAATGGGAACTCAGCAGTGAAGACCGGGAAAAAGTCACAGCAGCTATTGCAGAAACGCAACTAGATCAATTGAGCGATCGCCTAGTTGAACAACTTTCCGGTGGTGAAAGACAACGGGCATTTTTAGCCTTAGCACTAGCCCAAGAACCGAAAGTATTATTATTAGACGAGCCCACAACTTATTTAGATGTCAAGTATCAATTACAACTGTTAGAACTCCTGGAAAAACTCAATCAACAGCAGAATTTAACTATTGTCACCGTCCTACACGAACTCAATTTAGCAGCTCGCTATAGTTCCCGCATCGCCTTATTAAAAGAAGGTCATCTTTGGGAAGTGGGTACACCGGAAGCAGTCCTCACACCCCATGCGATCGCCCAAGTCTTTGGTGTAGACTCTGTAATTATCAATACACCTGTTGGCTTACAAGTTTGTGCCATATCCGCCATGTAAAAGCTACCTAAAAAACCATTTCTCCAACAACTAAATACAGACCTATCTGTGTTTATCTGTGGTCAATTATCAATAAAATCCCGCCATGAATCAACCCAAACTGCAAAACTGGCAATTTATCAAACAGAAACTAACACCCTACATATTTTTACTCCCAGCACTAATTCTGTTATTTGCAACAGTGTTCTGGCCAGCAATACAAGCATTTTACCTGAGCTTTACCAGCTACGAAGACCTTTACCAACCACCGCAATGGATAGGTTTTGACAACTTTCGGCGCTTGTGGAAAGATGCAGTTTTTTGGCAAACCTTAGAAAACACCTTTCTCTACCTTGTAGGTGTCGTGCCAATTTTAGTCATAGCTCCCTTAGGACTGGCAATTTTGGTAAATCAGAAGCTGCGAGGGATGAATTGGTTTAGAGCCGCTTACTACACGCCGGTAGTAATATCAATGGTAGTTGCTGGTATAGCTTGGAAATGGCTATATGCAGAAAACGGCTTACTTAATCAGTTACTTAAAACCGTGAATATTTTTCCCGCAGGAATTCCCTGGTTAACCAGTCCAGAGAAACTATTAGGCATTGTACCAATTTCCTTAGCCAGTGTCATGGCTGTTACCATCTGGAAGGGACTCGGCTATTACATGGTAATTTATTTAGCCGGGTTGCAATCAATTCCGGCGGATGTTTACGAAGCCGCAGCCATTGATGGTTCCGATGGGATCAGCAAACATTGGGATATTACTATACCTTTAATGAGTCCGTATTTAGCCCTGGTAGCGGTGATTTCAGCTATTTCCGCGACTAAAGTCTTTGAAGAGGTATTTATTATGACCCAAGGTGGTCCACTAAATAGCTCCAAAACCATTGTTTACTATTTATATGAAGAAGCCTTTAGCCACTTAGAAATTAGCTATGCCTGTACAATTGGATTAGTCTTATTTTTGATTATTTTGGGTTTATCAGTTTTGCGGTTAGCTATTAATCAACAAGAAGACGTGACACTTTAAGATTTTGTCCCTGGGACTTTAGTCCTCTTTGCAGTCGGTACTAGGAATAAATCTTTTTTTATTGATAAATAATACATTGTTTTTTGTGTTCTGGGAGATTTTGGCACAAGATGAATAAATCCTCATTCGGTAGAGAATTGGCTATATAATATCTGTTTTTTTGTCGTCTAGAACTATAATCAAAAAACAGAGCTAATCTATCGGAAAGTAACGGTAACCTTCCCCGATGGAAAATACTACCAGTAGCAGCGAAAATTATAGTACCGAGGGGACCTGTACATGATTTATAATTTTTTGGAGATACAAACTCTCTCATCTTAAGGTCTGGAATGTACCCAGATGTATATTTTAAGGCTTTAATTATTTCTGAGGTGAAATCTTGGTTCAGATATTGAAATGGTCCGGTATACTCATTAACATCATTTAGATAAATTATAATTTTTAAAATTTTTCTATCTTCTCTATCTATGTGCCATAACCTAGAGCCTTGCTCGACGTTATTAGCAATATCTTGGCGAAGGTATACCCCATTATAAGCCACTGGTAAACCAATATAATTCTCTGCAATATTCAGTAAACGTTCTTCAAGTCCCCAAAAAAATATTTCTGGATACTCCATTATCTGCTGGGAACTAGCATGAATAACAGAGTCATTTTTGTGTACAGAAATACTTACAGAAAATTTTGATATCAGATTTTTGGCTGCTTTAAGTATATCAGGTGTAGATGTAATTCCCAGTTCTCCTAATGAAGTAATTACAACTCCTTCATGTTGCAGCTTTCTTAGTATATCCTGGTCAGACTGTGCCAAAATAGGTAGATTGCTCATGTGGTTTTTTACTGCTGCTTCATAAGCGAGATGATCTTTATATTTTATAAATCGTAATGCATCGATTTTTCGGATAATTTTATTCCGCATTTTTCGCAGGAGTCTATCCACGATTTTTATCCTATTTATTGATTTCATCGGACTGAATTAATCAAGATTCAAGATATCCTGACTGGAGACTCAGATCATAAAATTATAATTATGGATTCCGGTTTTTATATTATTTTATACTTATTTATTGGGGTAGATATTTTTGGGATTAGCAAATTTTACAATACCATTGGCAGCTAGATTAATTATCTTCCTAAAGTTATAAGTTTGGAGATAATATTCACTTTATACAAAGGTAAATTATCACAGTTTTATCTACCCAAAGCCACTAGATAAAATAGTCAATAAATAATTACAAGAAATGCAATAGCTCTGCTTTTTAAACAGTTAGGAAGATATTTTTATCCTTGGATTAAGCGGAAATATCCGATGGCTGGTTTGCTGGTGCTGTTTTTTACTATATTATTGGGTTTGGGTAAGTGTGAAAATTGTCGTAGGGTAGTATCTCAGTATTCTGATAATATAAGTATGTTATTTAACTCAATTAGTAGTATATTTGTCTATGATTGAATCTATTTACAGGGATAACATCGAAAGGACTGTAGTGGTTTTAATTACCCACATTATTGTCAATCTGTTTTATAGTATTCTTCAGGCATTGATTCAATTGAGGAGCAGTTGCCAAAATTCAGATGTTTTCTGGAGGTAGTATGAACCCATACAACTAACCCCCCCCATGACCGGAGTCTCTTTTGGTAGGTTACCTGACTTGATCTTGGCAGGACGGGCATATTTTTGGTTAAGCTAGATATAGGTTATTTTGCTATATCGTGTTAATAGTTAATTTATGTTCTACTAGTTTACTTATTTATTCAGGGCTAGGTTTACTACAAATACATTGAAATCATAGTTAAATGAGAATCATATACTTTTGTAATGTATTTTCTATTTTTGCCCCAAGTTGGGTTAATAGATATTCACCAGGTAGGGACTTAACCGAAATCCTACCCAACTTATTCCTTGATTAAGATCAAGGCTGTGGTTGTTACACGGAGTGGAGTGGTAAATACACTGCTTCAGGAATTAGTTATGGGAAGATTTTATTTTCTCAAGATCAGGGGTATCTGCTTGTGATACCAGTGTTAACTCTTTGACAAGAGCGATAATTTACCATCCAGTGGATAATTTTACTAACTCGAACAGTAGATGGTCATTAGCCTATATCCTACCCCAAGACCTATACCTTAGATGAGAACTAAACTTGGCAGCTATATAGTCAAGTTTACTATTAATCAATAACTTTTATTTATAGATTTTGCCTAGGAGGTGTCTTTAAAAGTGTCAAAAATGAAAATGTTTAAGTCCCAGTATATTAAGTTTCAGATTTTAACCGATTTTATCCAGTGCAAGAGGTAAGATAAAAGCTATGCATAAAAACTGATTCTAGGTATTTTAGGAAATTTATCATTTCCGAATTGCTATAATCTATTGTCCAATCTAGTTAATTTTTTTATTTGTTAGGTGTATTTTTCTATGGGTTCCCCAATGAATCGTCTATCTATTTTTGTAGATGGAAATAATATGTTCTATGCTCAACAGAAAAATGGCTGGTTTTTTGACCCAAGACGAGTCTTAGACTATTTCAAACACGAGCAATCAGACACAACACTAATCAATGCTTTCTGGTACACTGGTTTAAAAGATCCACAAGATCAGAGGGGTTTCAGAGATGCTCTAATTAGCTTAGGGTATACAGTCCGCACTAAAATTCTCAAAGAATATTATGACGACTCATCGGGTCGCTACTCCCAAAAAGCTAATTTAGATATTGAAATTGTCGTAGATATGTTTAATACAGTAGATCAATATGATCGAGTGGTTTTATTCAGCGGAGATGGTGATTTTGAAAGGGCTATCGAATTGTTACGCTCAAAAAATACGCACATTACAGTGGTATCAACAGAAGGAATGATTGCCAGGGAGTTGCGCAATGCTACTGACAGATATATTGATTTAAACGATATCAGAGATACTATAGAAAAAGTAGACGGTCAGTAATCTTAGCAAATATTTACAAATCTTTAGAGTAAAAAAACTCAGGTTTTAAGATATTTTAAGCAGACAGTAAAAAATCCACAAGGAGGAAACATGAGGAGCAAAGGCGATCAAATTATCATTTTTGATACGACACTCAGAGACGGAGAACAATGTCCCGGAGCAACTCTAAATATAGATGAAAAGCTAGCGATCGCCAAGCAACTATCGAAGTTAGGGGTAGATGTGATTGAGGCGGGATTTGCTTTTGCGAGTCCGGGGGACTTTGAAGCTGTGAACAAAATTGCCCAAATTGTGGGGACAGAAGACGGTCCAGTAATTTGTAGTTTGGCTAGAGCCATTAAAGCAGATATTGAAGCCGCAGCAGCAGCCCTAAAACCAGCAGTTCACGGTAGGATTCACACCTTTATTTCTACATCCGATATTCACTTAGAATATCAGCTGCGCAAATCACGGGCGGAAGTATTAGCGATCGCCGAGGAAATGGTAGCTTATGCTAAGTCATTTATGACAGATGTAGAATTTTCCCCCATGGATGCAGCACGCTCTGACCCAGAATTTCTTTACCAAGTATTAGAGCGAGCGATCGCAGCTGGTGCAACAACAATTAACATACCTGACACCGTTGGTTACTTGACACCTAGCGAATTTGGGGCAATGATTAAAGGGATTAAAGATCATGTCCCCAATATAGATCAAGCCATTATTTCCGTACACGGACATAACGACTTAGGTTTGGCCGTTGCCAACTTCCTAGAAGCCATAAAAAATGGTGCAACCCAATTAGAATGTACCATTAACGGCATTGGCGAGCGAGCCGGGAACGCCTCCCTAGAGGAATTGGTTATGGCTTTACACGTGCGGCGGCAATATTTTAACCCCTTCTTAGGAAGACCAGTAGACTCAGAAGAACCACTAACCAATATTGACACCCGCCAAATTTATAAAACCTCTCGCCTAGTTTCCAACTTAACGGGAATGCTAGTACAACCAAATAAAGCCATAGTCGGAGCTAACGCCTTCGCCCATGAATCTGGTATTCACCAAGACGGGGTACTGAAAAACAAGCTCACCTACGAAATTATGGATGCTCAATTGATTGGCTTAACAGACAATCAAATAGTATTGGGTAAACATTCCGGTAGAAACGCCTTCCGTACACGGTTGGGAGAATTAGGCTTTGAACTCTCAGAAACAGAATTAAACAAAGCATTCGTCAGATTTAAAGAAGTAGCTGACAAAAAGAAAGAAATTTCCGACTGGGACTTAGAAGCGATCGTCAACGATGAAATTCAACAAGCGCCGGACTTGTTCCGAGTCGAACTAGTGCAAATTGCTTGCGGTAGTAACGCTAAACCCACAGCTACAGTCACCCTTCGCACCCCAGAAGGTAAAGAATTAACTGATGCAGCCATTGGTACAGGACCCGTAGACGCGGTTTACAAAGCAATTAACCGGGTAGTAAATGTGCCTAACGAATTGATAGAATTTTCTGTACAATCGGTCACAGCCGGAATTGATGCTATAGGTGAAGTGACTATCCGTCTGAGACATGACTCGAGAGTATTTTCCGGTCATGCGGCTAACACCGATATTATTGTCGCCTCCGCCCAAGCTTATGTAAATGCCCTAAATCGGCTTTATGCAGCTCTGCAAACCAAAGAGAAACAAGAACAAGTAACTGCACAGAAAATTTAGAGACATATGTGGTTTGAGGGTGGGTTTTTCCCGCCCTATTTTTTGTCTAACCTCATCCATCAATCCTCACCTTACTAAGGATGAATTAATAGATGAATCCCCCTTTAATAACCCCTTGGCACACAGTCAGAGCCACATTTCAACGAATTTGGGGTTACGAAGATTTCAGACCACCCCAAGGCGAAATAGTCAGGACTTTGCTAGCCAAAAAAGACGCCTTAATTATTATGCCCACAGGTGGGGGGAAGTCAATTTGCTTTCAACTTCCCGCACTGCTACAAACAGGAATAACTCTAGTAATTTCCCCCTTGGTAGCACTCATGGAAAACCAAGTACAAGAACTACTGGAGCGCCAACAAAAAGCAGCACTCTTGCATAGTCAATTACCCACCTATCAACGCCGCAGGACACTACAAGCTTTAGAAAACCAACAACTCAGATTACTGTATTTATCCCCAGAAACCTTATTAAGTCCCCTAGTCTGGGAAAAATTATCTCATCCCCAATTACAAATTAACGCTTTGATATTAGATGAAGCCCATTGTTTAGTACAGTGGGGGGATACATTCCGCCCAGATTATCGCAGGTTAGGCGCAGTCAGACCCGCATTACTCAAAACCAAACCACCGGGGACAAAAATTAGTATTGCGGCTTTTACCGCTACTGCTGACCCCACAGCCCAAAAGACTATTCAAAGGGTTTTACAATTACAGCAACCAGAAATTTTTAAATTAAATCCCTATCGCCAGAATTTGCATCTCACTGTCCGCATTGCTTGGACACCCAGGAGTCGCAAACAGCAACTATTAGAATTTATTAAAAATCGCCCCCAAGAATCGGGATTAATTTATGTTAGAACTAGGAAAGATAGTGAAAATTTAGCGGCATGGTTAGCCGAGAAGGGTTACACTACAGCTAGTTATCATGGCGGACTGGATCCAGCAGAACGCCGGGATATAGAAACTAAATGGCTAACTGGTAAAATCCCCTTTGTTATCTGTACCTGTGCTTTTGGTATGGGGATTAATAAATCAGATGTGCGTTGGGTGGTTCATTTTCACGCACCTCAGCTCATATCTGAATATGTACAGGAAATGGGCCGCGCGGGACGAGATGGGAACCCAGCAGATGCGCTGGTTTTGGTGAGTGAACCTACAGGGTGGTTAGACCCAGAAGATAAACAAAGACAGCAGTTTTTTGAGCAAAAAATGCGATCGCAGCAACGCAACGCCCAGCAATTAGTCAGACAATTACCCCCACACGGAGAAGTCAACGCAGTCACCCGTGAGTTTCGTGATGCTGACACAGCCTTGGCGTTACTCCACAGCAGCGGTCAATTAAATTGGCTTGACCCTTTTCATTATACCATTGACTCAGGGGTAAAAAAAATGCAGCCAGTGATCCAATTACCAGATGGTCAACAAATGTATAAATATTTGCATACTAAAAAATGTCGTTGGCAATTTTTATTAAATGCTTTTGGATTTGAACAAGAAGCTAGCAACTGGCGTTGTGGACATTGTGATAATTGCCGACATTAGGTTTTTGTTTGAGTAATTTTAGTGAATTCCATGTTAGTTATAAAACCCTATGAAAATTTAGATTCATGATATAGATTTACCTTCTCGATAATATTTTTTTTGTATCAGCGTTAAATAAGATATTGTAAGCCTGCATATGCAGGCTTATGTATATTCTCACGTTAATAGTTTCGGGACAATTAGCTACTTATCAAAAAAGTCTAATTTACCCGGAAAACATTAAAACTGCTGTAAAAATCGTAAATCGCTACCATATAAACGGCGGATATCATCGATTTGGTGTAACACCATAGCAAAACGTTCTACACCAAAACCAGCCGCAAAGCCAGTATAAATTTCTGGGTCATAACCTACAGCTTTCATCACATTAGGGTCTACCATACCGCAGCCCATTACCTCTAACCAGCGACCATTCCACTGCAAATCTACCTCAGCAGAAGGTTCTGTAAATGGGAAATAACTAGCACGGAAACGAATGGGTAAATCACCAAATATTGCTTGTAAAAACTCCTTAATAGTACCTTTGAGGTCTGTAAATGTTAGCCCATGGTCGATGGCTAATAATTCTATTTGATGGAAAACCGCCGAGTGAGTAGCATCTACATGATCACGCCGATAAACTCGCCCTGGAGCCACAACCCGGATGGGTGGTTCTTCTCTTTCCATGTAGCGAATTTGTACTGATGAAGTATGAGTACGGAGGAGATTACCGTCTGGTAGGTAGAAGGTATCCTGCATATCACGGGCTGGGTGATCGGGTGGGGTATTCAGAGCCTCAAAATTATAATAATCTGTTTCCATCTCTGGTCCTTCAGCTACGGTATAGCCCATACCCACAAAAATATCCAGCGCCCGGTCAATAATACCATTAAGTGGGTGAATTCGACCTTGAGGGCGGTAAATTCCTGGCATAGTCACATCGAGAGTTTCCGCATCTAGCTGTGCCTGAATTTTGGCGGATTCTAAAGCGGCGCGTTGCTGGTCTAGACTGTTTTGTAGGGATTCTTTGACTGTATTGGCGATCGCCCCAATTTTCGGTCGTTCCTCCCCACTCATTTGTCCCATACTTCGCAATAACGCCCCCAGCTGCCCTTTTTTCCCCAGATAGGTGATTCTGAGTTCCTCTAGACGTTCTAGGGTATTGGCGACGGCGATCGCTTGTTCTGCTTCTTCCCGCAGTGCTAAAAGTTGAGCCTCTAAATTCGTAGTCATTAGTTATTAGTCATTGGTCATGAGTCATTGATTATTAGTCTACGACTTTGGACTGGTACCCAATCACTGTACAAAACAGTCCAAGTCAAAACCCAACCCCCGTTTACTAGTTTAGAGGTGATTGGCTGTGTGAGAGTTTTTTTACCTCATACTACAGGGATACAATATTGAGAAATGACTGATAAAAAGATCCATGAAATTACTCATTAGTAATGATGACGGAGTTTCTGCTTTAGGTATTCGTACCCTAGCTGACCGCTTGGCAGAAGCAGGACATGATGTAAGTGTAGTTTGCCCAGATCGGGAACGTTCAGCAACCGGACATGGGTTAACCATGCACCAACCCATTCGCGCTGAAGTGATCGAATCCGTGTTTCATCCGGCCATCAATGCTTGGGCTTGTGATGGTACTCCCTCAGATTGCGTGAAATTGGCACTGTGGGCTTTGTTAGATTCTCCCCCTGATTTAGTTCTGTCTGGCATTAATCAAGGTGCAAATTTGGGCACTGAAATTCTTTATTCTGGTACGGTTTCCGCCGCTATGGAAGGTGTAATTGAAGGTATTCCCAGTATAGCTTTAAGTCTTACCAGCCATACATCCAAAGACTTTCAACCTGCTGCTAGGTTTGCCGAAATGCTGGTAGAGAAACTAGCGGTAAATCCGTTACCAGAATTGATGTTGCTGAATGTCAACGTTCCCCCCGTCTCTTGGGAAAAAATCGCCGGGGTGACTTTTACTCGTCAGGGAGTACGGCGCTATGTGGACGTTTTTGACAAGCGTGTGGATCCCCGTGGTAAAATCTACTATTGGTTAACTGGGGAAGTTTTAGAAGAAGTCGAACCGCCCAAAGGTTTAAATATATCTGATCATGTGCCGATTGATGTCCATGTGATCCGCAACAACTACATCAGCATTACGCCATTACAATATAATCTTACCTATCCCACAGGATTGGACAAGTTATCTAGTTGGGAATTTCCTCTGACTTGAGTGATTATCAGCAGTCTGGAATCAAGTTTGTACTCTAAGCAATTGTAGATTTTAGATTAGATTGGAGATCAAGAGCTATTAGCGCCATCGCCTACCTGACTGAACTTTGTAGACCCCTGACCGTAAAGTAGCTTGTGACTGATGGCTAAATCAACCTAAATTCTCAGAATCCACGTGCTAAATTTGTCTAAAAATGGGTGTTCTTTGTGGGTTGCTTCCTCACCGGAAGGGCTGCTCAAGCCAACTGCTGTCGCTCTTGGCAAATTTGACGGTGTACATCTTGGACATCACAGAGTTATTCAACCAATTTTGCCCGCAGCATTGGATGGGGAGAACACCCAGCCACAAGAACAAACATACTCGACAGTTGTCACCTTTGACCCCCATCCCCTGGAGTTTTTTACAGGTCAGCCCAGACCTTTGCTCACACCACTGGATGAAAAAGTCCAACAATTGCGCTCTCTAGGAGTAGAACAACTTGTACTGCTACCCTTTGACAAAGAATTATCTGCTTTATCTCCCACAGATTTTGTAGATAAAATTTTAGTGCAACAACTCCAATGTCGCCGAATTAGTGTTGGGGAAGATTTTTGTTTTGGTAAACAGCGTCGTGGTACTGCTCAAGATTTGCAATTACTAGCCGCGAAGCACCATATCCCCGTGACTATTGTTTCCTTGCAAACCTATACAGACAATACTCCCACCCTACAGACTCCCATTAGCACTTCACTCATCCGTCACTATTTAGAAAGTGGGGAGATTAAAAACGCTAACTTTCTACTGGGACGACCTTACACCCTCATTGGTACTGTGATTGCTGGTGCAAAAATGGGAAGAACTATCGGTTTTCCCACCGCCAACCTGGAATTACCACCAGACAAGTTTGTCCCCCGCCACGGTGTATATGCCGTCCGCGCTGCTATTATGGGTGATACACCAGACCCAACTACGATACATGATAAATTGGGTGTGATGAATATCGGTAAGCGCCCGACAGTCAATGGTAGTAACTTGTCTGTGGAAGTGCATCTATTCGATTGGTCTGGTGATTTATATGGCAAAAAACTGACTGTGCGGCTCGTCGATTTTTTGCGCCCAGAACAGAAATTTGCTTCTCTGGAAGACCTGAAAACACAAATTCAACTTGACTGTAATATTGCTAGGGAAGTTTTCAGGGTGAATGCTGATTTGACCTAATTCAATGGGAATTATCTCTATTCCTATTCCTGAAATAATTACCGCCCTCCACACCTATGTAATCTCATAACTAAGATATAGGTGTGAAGAGCCCCCTCTGGAGTCATCAAATCAAGACCATCTTGGCATTTAAGTGTAAAATACAATCATGCTGCTAAGATTCAAGACTCAACTCACAGTCAACAAGCAACAAAGGCTGCCACTGGCTGAACACGCACAGAGCAGCTATACAGGCTTGGAATCGAGGTTTAGCACTATGTGAAATCAACCCAATCCATTACTTATTGGATCTACTTTTTTGTTGTTTTTGAGTTAACTCTGATTTTATGCCCATCTACAACCTGAATGGCTGGACTGGGTTAAATTCTTATAATCAATACAAAAACTTTATTTTCCGTACCCCTTGATTTAGTTCCCTAATCTGCCATGCTAAAACTCTTGTTGGGCGACCCCAACGCTCGTAAGCTGAAAAAATACCAACCTTACATTAGTGAAATTAACCTGTTAGACGAAGAGATTCAAGCTCTTTGCGACGAGGATTTAAAAGGCAAAACAGCAGAATTTCAACAGCGTCTAGGTAAGGGCGAAACACTGGATGATATTCTGCCAGAAGCCTTTGCTGTGGTCAGGGAAGCCGGACGGCGAGTCTTGGGGTTGCGACATTTTGATGTCCAGCTGTTGGGCGGTGTTATCCTGCACTCTGGACAAATTGCCGAAATGAAAACCGGGGAGGGTAAAACTCTAGTTGCCACTTTACCGAGTTATTTAAATGCTCTAACTGGTAAGGGTGTACACGTAGTTACAGTCAACGATTACCTGGCTCGTCGGGATGCTGAATGGATGGGACAGGTGCATCGGTTTCTGGGTCTAAGCGTGGGACTAATTCAGTCCAGCATGATTCCCAGTGAACGCAAGAAAAACTATGAGTGTGACATCACCTATGTGACTAATAGTGAGGTGGGCTTTGACTACCTACGGGACAATATGGCCACATCCATGGCGGATGTTGTACAACGCCCGTTCAACTATTGTGTAATTGACGAGGTAGACTCGATTTTAATTGATGAGGCGCGAACACCCCTGATTATTTCTGGACAGGTAGAAAGACCTACGGAAAAATACCTCCGCGCTGCTGAAATTGCCTTCAGTCTGAAAAAAGATGAGCATTATGAGGTAGATGAAAAGGCTCGAAACGTACTGTTAAGTGATGAAGGCTTTGCAGAATCAGAAAATCTTTTGGGAGTTACAGATTTATTTGACCCGGAAAACCCCTGGGCGCATTTCATGTTCAATGCTATTAAAGCTAAGGAACTGTTCCTCAAGGATGTAAACTACATCGTCCGTAACGGCGAAGTGGTAATTGTGGATGAATTTACCGGAAGGGTCTTACCGGGAAGACGTTGGAGTGATGGTCTACACCAAGCAATTGAAGCTAAAGAACACGTAGATATTCAGCCGGAAACTCAAACCCTGGCAACAATTACTTATCAAAATTTGTTCTTGCTGTATCCTAAACTCGGCGGGATGACAGGAACGGCTAAGACCGAAGAGCCAGAATTTGAAAAAATCTATAAGTTAGAAGTGGCGGTAATTCCCACCAATCGCACCAGGAAACGTCAAGATTTGGCGGATATGGTGTTTAAAACTGAGCCTGGTAAATGGCGAGCGATTGCGGGTGAATGTGCCGAAATGCACCAACTAGGCAGGCCGGTTCTAGTAGGAACTACTAGTGTAGAAAAATCAGAATATCTCAGCCAGCTACTAAAACAGAAGGGGATTCCCCACGAACTGCTGAACGCTCGCCCAGAAAACGTAGAACGGGAAGCAGAAATAGTCGCTCAGGCAGGACGCAGAGGGGCTGTAACTATTGCAACCAACATGGCGGGGCGGGGTACAGATATTATCCTAGGTGGTAACTCCGAGTATATGGCACGGTTGAAGCTGCGGGAATATTTTATGCCGCGAATTGTCATGCCGGAAAATGAAGATATCTTTGGTGTGCAAAGGGCAGCTGGGTTACCCTCTGGACATGGTGGTGGTCAAGGTTTTGTTCCCGGTAAAAAAGTCAAAACTTGGAGAGCTTCACCGGAAATTTTTCCGACTCAATTGACAAAAGACACTGAACATTTATTAAAAGAGGCTGTGGAGGTGGCTGTGGCCGAATATGGTGAACGCAGTTTACCAGAACTGGCAGCAGAAGACAAGGTAGCCATAGCAGCAGAAAAAGCCCCCACCAATGACCCTGTAATTCAAAAGTTACGGGAAGCTTACAACCGGGTGAAGCAGGAATACGAAGATTTCACAGACCGCGAACATGATGAAGTGATTTCATTAGGCGGTTTGCACGTCATTGGTACAGAACGCCATGAGTCACGCCGCATTGATAACCAATTGCGGGGACGCGCCGGACGACAAGGTGACCCTGGTTCGACCAGGTTCTTCCTCAGTTTAGAAGATAACTTACTGCGGATTTTTGGGGGCGATCGCGTCGCCGGGTTAATGAATGCTTTCCAAGTAGAAGAAGATATGCCCATTGAATCTGGTATGCTCACCCGCAGTTTGGAAGGCGCACAGAAAAAAGTCGAAACCTATTACTACGACATCCGTAAACAGGTGTTTGAGTACGACGAGGTGATGAATAACCAACGTCGCGCTATCTATGCGGAACGCCGCCGGGTTTTAGAAGGTCAGGACTTGAAAGAACAGGTGGTCAAGTATGCTGAAAAAACTATGGATGAAATCGTTGATTTCTACATCAACCCAGACCTACCCTCCGAAGAGTGGGAATTAGAAAAGTTGGTGGATAAGGTCAAGGAATTTGTCTATCTGCTAGCGGATATGGAAGCAAATCAATTAGAGGATATGACCTTAACCGAGATGAAGGCATTCCTCCATGAACAAGTGCGAATTGCTTACGACCTCAAAGAAGCCCAAATTGACCAGATTCAACCGGGACTGATGCGACAAGCGGAAAGGTTCTTTATCTTGCAGCGTATTGATACCCTGTGGCGGGAACATTTGCAACAAATGGATGCTTTGCGGGAGTCTGTGGGTTTGCGCGGTTATGGGCAAAAGGATCCGTTGATTGAGTATAAGAGTGAGGGTTATGAACTCTTTTTGGACATGATGGTTAACATCCGCCGTGATGTGGTTTACTCGCTATTTATGTTCCAGCCTCAGGCTCAACCTAGGGTGCAGGCTTCTGAGATGGTATAAGTTTTTTTGGCAGGACAAGAAGTCCCAGAGGCGCAGAAATGTTTTTCTGCGTCTTTTTTTTTGGGTCTGATGGATGAAGGTGTAATTGGTTTTACTGGAATGTTGACATCTAATTGCGCCTATTTGGCTAGGGAGTCACTAAGAAAAACCTCCCTGGGTTAAGTTAAGTTAAGTTTTGTAAGCTGGACAGATAATTTAATTAGATAACTATATAGTGATTAAGATGCGATCGCGGTTTTAGGTGCATTATCCTTACAAGGTGGGCCAATCTTTTGGGTAGCTGGACATCGTTTGCATCATGCTTACACCGAAGATCCAGATCAAGATCCCTACTCCGCCAGCAGAGGCTTTTGGTGGAGTCATATGCTCTGGATTTTTTATCCCCGTCCAGAATTCTTTGACTATGAGCGCTATGGGCGATTTGCTCCCGACCTAGCACGAGACCCCTTTTACCGTTGGCTGAATCGCTACTTTATCTTATTGCAAATTCCCCTAGCTTTATTACTCTATGCCCTGGGTGATTGGTCATTTGTCATCTATGGCGTATTCTTAAGAACTGTGATTCTGTGGCATACAACTTGGTTCATCAACTCTGTTACTCATATGTGGGGATATCGGACTTTTCCCAGCGACGATAACTCTTGTAATCTCTGGTGGGCTGCGATTCTCACCTATGGCGAAGGATGGCATAATAATCACCATGCTTATCCTCACGTAGCCAAATGTGGTTGGCGCTGGTGGGAAATTGACCTTACCTGGTGGGCGATTAACTTATTAAAAACAGTTGGTTTGGCAAAAAATGTCAACTTACCACCAACCCAGGTAATTCAAAGTAAAAACTTGTAGATTTCACCCCCGACCATGGGACTCTGATAACAGCTTAGTCCCATGAGAGAAATTAAGTGCGAAATCAAGATATAGTTAGGCACAACAGTAGCGGGCAAGATGCCGGTATCACAGGAGTTGTATAATTTATTTAAGTACCTAATATACCTAAAATAGCCTATTTAAAACTTTTGAATTATTGTTTATGGACATAGAGGAAATTCTCAGAAGTTACGCTGCTGGAAATAGAAACTTTCAAAGACAAAATCTACAAGAAGCGGACTTGACAAACGCCAACCTCACCGGCGCTGATTTTAGCTATGCTGACTTACGTCAAACCCGACTAGGTAAAACTAATCTCAGCCAAGCTTGTTTACAGTCAGCAGATTTAAGCGAGTCTATTCTTTGGGGTATAGATTTGAGTGAAGCAGACTTACATAGTGCTATTCTGCGAGAAGCTGACTTGACCGGTGCAAAACTGGTTAAAACACGTTTAGAAGCAACTAACTTAATTAAAGCTAGTTTATCTGGTGCTAACTTACATGGTGCAAACTTGTCTAGTTCTTTGCTATTGCAAGCAGACCTACGCCCGAGTTCCAACCAGCGCACAGATTTGGGATATGCAGTTTTAAGTGGAGCAAATTTGAGTTATGCTGACCTGAGAGGTATTTGCTTACATCACGCTAACTTAGATAAGGCAAAGTTATGTCGGGCAAATCTGGGTAAGATAATACAGTGGGGTAACTTGGCGGTGGATTTAAGTGAGAGCAGTTTGCAAGGAGCAGACTTGAGTTACGCCAATCTAGATACTGCCATTTTACGAAGAGCAAATCTAAAAGGTGCGGATTTAACAGGAGCGATTTTAACAAATGCTGACCTAGAGGGTGCTATCATGCCTGATGGTACGGTTCATGATTAAAAATGACATTTGGCAAAACTGCCTGTGACTAAAAAAGGTCTGGTCTGTACTTTTCCCAATAGTAGAAACTGTATTTATTATCACAATTAATCCAACTCCATAGTTCTAAATCAGGTGAATTTTGCCAAATAATTGAACTAGGATTAACAGCAATAATCCAACCTGCTTTTTGCACTCGCATACACAAATCTGTACTCTTAAAGTTCAGACCAAAATCTTGACATACTCCAAGATGCTGCACAACTTGATATGGCAACAGGAGAGATTTAGCAGCACAATATTCTACCTGAATATAAGCTTTATTGTGTAATAATTCTTCGCCTAAGATATTATTTTGCTTGGGAACATTTGTTGTTGATTGTGGGTAATTACCATTAATAAAGTTACCAAATTCTTGAATAGTTTTAGGTTCTTTGCGCTCATAAACCTGAGAACACACTAAACCAACTTCATTATACTCTTGTAAAGTTGTAATTAGCGTGGTGAGAGCCAAAGGATCTAGACGTACATCACTGTCAATTAGCCAGATGTAATCGTATTCCAGCTTACTGACAAATTGTAAACCATAATATAAGCGCTCATGATCAGCTAATTTTTGTTCTGGTTGCACAAATGTAATTTGAGTAAAGTCAAATTTTTGTAAATAAGCTTGAGTAAATTCATCTAAAGCATTATGTACAACGTAAATATCAATTTTTGTCTGATATAATTTCTGTTTGCGAATATCTTCCAGCACAGAAGACAGAGAATTTAAATTATAATGAGCCTCAATAACAATTGCAACTTTCATAATATTCTGATCATAAATATGGGCTTGTACCTGTGGTTGAGCTAAAAATCCTGCTAAATAAGATTTCACTTTTACCAATCTCCACAACGCCTATTTGATATTTGAGAATTTTCAATGGACTCATGAACTAAAAATGTGCATTTTCTGGAATTACGTAAATGGCTTATGGGTATGGTGCGTGAGACTGCATAGATTGTGTCAATCAAGTGAAGCACCCGACAGTTACGTAATATCTAACTTGAAAAATGCACAATAAAATAGTACATAGCTCAAGAATTTAACTTTTTGGTTTTTTTTACTCTTCTATCTGAAGGGTGAAGACTAGCAACCAATTAAGGTAAATAAAGTAAAATATATAACATTATTTTTTCTAGGATATGATGCCAGTGAGGCTTTTTCAACTAGGCATATAAGCAGACTGCAATCCCACTGCTAAAGATATGCGAAAATAATCTCACTGAAAACAATACTTTGCGCCTTTGCGCCTTTGCGCGAAACAATTATCAAATATGGCGATCGCGATCGATTTTGGTACAAGTAATACAGTTATAGCCCGCTGGAACCCGGTCACCCAGCGGCCAGAAACCCTGACCATACCCGGTTTATCAACTCAGCACAGCCTCAACCCCCCAGTCATTCCCAGCCTAGTATACATAGAACAAATACAACAGGGTAAAGTATTAGTAGGGCAAGAAGTACGCGACGGCGGTTTTGACCTCAAGAACGAAACAAGATTCTTCCGCAGCTTCAAGCGGGGAATTGGTGCGGATGTTCAAGGTTTCCTCCCAGAAATAGATGGGGAGAATGTCACCTTTGAGCAAGTAGGGCAATTATTCTTAAATAAATTAATTGCACAATTAGCACCGATGGAAGGAGGGTTAGATTCTCTGGTCTTAACAGTACCGGTAGACAGCTTTGAAGCCTATCGTCACTGGTTAAGCCAAGTTTGTCAAGCCCTCCCGGTGGAAAAGGTGCAGATGTTAGACGAACCCACCGCAGCGGCTTTGGGTTACGATTTAGCAGACCGAGAAATTCTCTTAGTGGTTGACTTTGGCGGTGGTACATTAGACTTGTCTCTAGTGCGCTTAGATCCAAGTTTGCCAACTAAAAAACCTGTAGGATTCCTCCTGAAATGGGGTAATAAATCCCTGGGTGACAATTCCCGCCAAAAACCTAAAACAGCCCGTGTACTAGCCAAAGCCGGGCAAAATATGGGGGGTACTGATATAGATGATTGGTTAGTAGATTACTTTGCTAAAACTCAAGGACTAGCGGTAACTCCCTTAACCACAAGATTAGCGGAACGGGTAAAAATTCAGCTATCAACTCAAAACCAAGCCAGTGAAGTTTATTTTGACGACGAGAAGTTAGAAAGCTATGAATTGTCATTAAACCGGGAAATATTTGACAACATCCTGGAAGAAAAGGGATTTTTTGCCCAATTAGATGAGTCAATGACCAGTTTATTACAACAAGCGCGACGAAAGGGCATAGAAGTTACAGATATTAACGCCGTGTTGTTAGTGGGTGGGACTGTACAATTACCAGCAGTGCAGACATGGGTAAAACAGTACTTTCCAGGGGAAAAAATCCGCTGTGACCGTCCCTTTGAAGCGATCGCTCAGGGTGCGTTACAGTTAGCCCAAGGGATGGAAATCAAAGACTTTCTCTATCATAGTTATGGTGTCCGCTATTGGGACCGCCGCCAAAACCGTCATAATTGGCATTCGATGATTAAATCTGGACAGGCGTACCCCATGAGTGAGGCGGTAGAATTAGTTTTAGGCGCGTCTGTGGAAAATCAACCCAGCATTGAATTAATTATTGGGGAATTGGGTTCTCAGACAGGTAGTACGGAAGTTTATTTTGACGGCGATCGCTTGATTACTCGCCGTTTAGAAGCGGGTGTCACCAGTGTGAAACCCCTCAATGATCAAGCTGGTGCGAGAACCATCGCCCAACTGACACCACCGGGATATCCGGGAAGCGATCGCATTAAGGTTTTGTTTCAAGTTGATGAACAACGTTTTTTGCGCATTACAGTGGAGGACTTGTTAACTAATGACACTCTGTTAGAAAATCAACTAGTCGCCCAACTCAGTTAGTTGAAAGTCAAAATCCCCTGGTCTGCGTCTAAAGTTGCTAAGACGCCCACAGGTAAAGCCGCATTGGGACTGTCATGACCGAAGGGTAAATCAGATACAATGGGAATACCCAAATCACCCAGGCGATCGCGGAGAACTTCTTCAACACTGAAGCTAGGTATACCAGGCGATGCTTCGCATTGAGTAAAGCCCCCCAAAGCAATACCACGAACCTTTGATAACAGACCACTTAAACGCCACTGGGTGAGCATGCGGTCAATGCGGTATGGTGCTTCTGTCACATCCTCCCATGCTAAAATCACACCATCTAACTCCGGTAATATTGATGTAGCTAAAAGATGAGTAGCAACAGTAAGATTACCTGGTAGCAACAGACCAGTGGCCATTCCACCACCCCAAGGACAACCTTTGAGGGGAGGAATAGGACGACCTTCGACAACATCGAATAATCGCCGAATTGACCAATCTGATTCATTTCCTAAAGTCGTCAGTACAGGAGCATGAAGACTAGAAATACCTGCTGTGTAAAGACTCCATAGCAAAGCTGTAATATCAGAAAATCCTATCAGCCATTTGGGTGGTCTACCGTTGAGGTTCCAAGTCCAATTTTCCAAAATCCGGGTGCTACCAAATCCCCCCCTAGTACAGAGGATACCACGACAAGCTGGATCTTCCCAGGCTTGGGTTAGCTGTTGGCGACGAATTTCGTCTGTTTGTGCTAAATATCCCCACTTATCAGCTACATTAGCGATAATTTCCACTTCATAACCACGCGATCGCCAAATTTCTACACCCCTTGACAATGCTGGAAATTCTCGCAACGCACCACTAGGAGCAATTACCTTTAATAAGTCACCAGGTTGCAGGGGAGGGGGTAATATGTGAGACTGCATAATTGAAACTGTAATTTTTTTGTGTGCTTTGTGCTTGTTTAGTGAACAAGGTCGGGGAGAATGCCCACCCCACAAGATTTATGATGTTAAGATGTGTACTTGATTTACTTGAAAAGTGCTGTAATGCCAAACTGTACGTACTTTCAACAAAACCTATGATAAATACCTATGATAAATAAATTGGGGCTGAGTCTGTTGCTACTTGCATTCATCGGAAATCTGGCCTGGACATCCACCGCCAGTGCGGTTTTACCGGGTAAACTCACTGTAGGAGTTGATGGATTGCGAAACACACAGGGACTGGTGTGTGTGACCATATTTGCTAATAGTAAAGGATTTCCCAATAATAACGATGGTGTAGTTAAAAGTAAGTGTACTAAGATTTCCGAAACATCCTCAAAAATTACCTTTGATAACTTACAACCTGGTACTTATGCTGTGGCTGTTATCCATGATCAGAATCAAGATCAAATCCTCAATGTTAATTACCTGGGTATCCCCACGGAAGGTTTTGGGTTTTCCAGAAACCCAGAAGTTCGTACCAGTGCTCCTAAATTCAAAGACGCTGCTTTTTTGTTAGCAGGGCCAAATACAGTTATCCAAGTTCAGATGAAATATTTTTGAGTTTTGTTTTTAAGTGGAAATGTCGGGTGGGTTAGCAGTTAGTTACGGCGCGGTGGAAAATCTTCTATGTTGTAATTGTACTTCTAACTCACCCTAAGTCTCCACTACAAAATGTTAATTGTTAATTGTTTGTGGCTGTTCTTCACCTTCCATGAATAGATGTTTCTAAAACTGGTGATTGCTGTGTAGCTTCTTCTGACACGGTTACCTTGTGATTTTCACCGCGCCAGTTATCCCTTTGGTTAATTAGATAAATGCTGATTAAAGTTAGTCCTACTCCCACCCACTGTAACGGGGTGAGAACTTCTGAGAGGATGAGATTACCAAATAAGAGGGCAAAAACTGGAGTGAGAAAGGTTAGAGAACTCAGACTAGTTAAACTACCACTAGAAGCAAAGTAGAAAAATAATCCATAGGCGATCGCACTACCAAAAACTGTAGCATAGGCTAAAGCCATCCATTCAGAGATAGTGAGATTCTGCCACTGGTGAGATTCTACTACAGATGAAATACCCCACAACGGTAATCCCGCCAAAATCATGTGCCATCCCGTGGCCATTACCGGGTCAGCATATCTACAGACAAACCGAATCATCACCGTTCCCACAGCCATGGAGAGGGCGGCTAACAGCATTAACCATTCACCACTACTAAATACATCTTGCCAATTCCCAATGCTTGTATTGACATTGGGATCAAACAACTGAAAAATCAACTCATGGGGTAAACCAATTAAACTAATACCGATAACTCCCAGTCCTAACCCCAGCCATCCCCACAAACCAATGTGTTCTTGGAATAGCCACAAGGACAACAAAGCCACCGCTAAAGGTTGGGAATCAATCATTACAGACCCTAACCCCGCACTAGTTCTAACTAGTCCCTCTGCCAAAAAGCCTTGAAATAATGCCCCATCTACCAAGGCAAATAAAATAATCCACAGCCATGCTAACCAACCTTTGGGCTGGGGTTTACCCATCATTGTTGCTGTAATTAAAATTAACACCCCTGCTGGTAACAATCGCACAGCTGCCATAAATAGGGGTGTAGTGTCGGCTATGACTCCTTTCATGGCTACCATTGCTGTTCCCCACAGGAAAAACGGGGCGATTAAGACTAAGGGAGCCGGGGGAAATTTAGATGCACTGAGTTTCAGTTGCATGGGTTTGTTGATGCCTTCGGTTTATAAATACTACAATTGCTTTACACAATTTTACATGATTATGTAGTTTTGTGTTCCCTTAGTATCCAGGGGATTTGATTTTCTATTCCATAAATTTTCAGCAAATCCTGATTTCTGTGATTAATTAATACTCAATGATCTAGATTTTATTCACTAAATTAGAAACTTATTTCCTTAGATAGATAATATTTAACGCATATTATTTAAGATTCTATATCTAATAAATCATCTCATAGATTCATTTTTATGATCTAATTTTTAACGCTATTATTAACAATGAATTAACGTAGATATGTTGATAATCTCTATGCAACACTGTGGTTTATAATTTGTATTAATTTGGCTTGACTACCGCTAGAATTGTTATTATTATTTATTCTTAATAGCTGAGATTCGGGCTACCACAGCCAGCTAATCAGAGCTAATGGATCAATGAAACATTGAAATTTGTAGAGTTGTTCATGAATAAATTTATTATCGGTTTGTTCACTGTAAGTGCGATCGCATTTGCTTCTACTGGTGCTAATGCTCAAACTGGAGACAGTAATAACGCTCAAATAATTAATCAGACTAATATTACCACTGGGAATCACAACGTTAGCGTAAATAAGGCTAATCAAATTAATCAACACTTCGCAGGTGATGCTGGGAGTTATGGTAGCAATGCTAGCGGTCAAGTCATCCATCAGATGTGTGAGACCCACGGTATCGGTAATGTTTGTATTAATAGCGCTTCTCAACAGAACCGAAAAATTAACCAGGGGATAACCCGACCTATTTATCACCAGAAAAGACACCATTGATGATTATGAATAACTAGCAACAATCCCCAACTTATTTAAGTTAAATTCGGTGGCTGCTTCTAAAATTAATAGGGTAAAGGTGATAGCAACACTATACTTTACCCTAGACTTTTTCTGATAGCTACCGCTTGCTTCAGCCATACTTGATGGGGATATCCTATGCAGATTTACAAATTTTCCTCACTGCTAATTTCTGTTAGCTTATTTCTCCCTGTTGTTACTCAAATAGGTGAAATAGATATGCAAATAGGGAGAATGAGAATTCGTCAAGATTTCCGGGGAAATCTGGAAATATTTCCAGATTTTCCGGGAAGTGCAAAGCTCCATACTCCTGAGACTGAAATCTATATGAATGGAAATTTTCATATTAACGATGTCAATACTTTATTGAGAAACACCTGTCAAAAATCAGGTAGTATTCTTACCCAAGAAAGCAGACAAGTCAGCAGGAATGGTAGATACAGACATCACAGTAGTAAAGTATCAGTCCTTTGTAATTAATGTAAAAAATCCGGGAGAACTTAGATGAAATATCAAGATTTATATCTTGGTTTCCTATCTTTTGGTGTTTGTTTAACAGTTGCTAGTTTTGCTACCAGCGCCGCATTCGCACAGTGCGTTATATCTCATGTGGGGGTTCAACTTAATATGTCTCCAACTCCCGCCAGACAAAGTTCTAATGTGCAAATGTACAGTCCAGCAGCTTGTACAGGAAATACTAGTTCTTCGACAGCAGTACAAGTGAATACTGGTAATAATGGGAATGTTAGACAGCATCAAGAGGTACTCCACGAAATCAGGGGTAATGGAGGTAATAGTACTGCTGTAAATGGTCCAACTATTAAAAATAGCATAGTTGTTCCTGTTAATGTAAAGACACCAAAGAATTTTTCTCTCTAAGAAACATTTATTGAGTACGGTTTAATAGTAGTTAAACCCTACTCAATAATAAATAAAGCCTTTTTCAGGCTAATGAAGTACACATCAATTGCCTATTCCCTGTTCCCTGAAACTAAACAACTTTGTACCTCACGAGCATGGGAAATGCTATATATTAATAAAGGCTGAATTATTTATCTTTAGTAAATAAATAGCTAATTGGGTGATTCACATGAATAACTGGGATTTTATATATTATCCTTAAATAGCTGAGGCGAAATTTCAGTTATTCCTAAAAATTATTCCCAAAGAAATTAAATTGGAAGTAGTAGAGCAGCCCCGATTAGAAATTGCATAAATACTGCCGATGATTAGCAGAATATGATGGGTTTAACCTATTTATTCGATTTCGGTTATTTTACCTCAAGTTCTGCATCAAGTTCTTGAGAATATTCTTCATTTGTACCCAGTTCATAACGTTCTACCAAATCTCGATTCATACTAGATACCACTTGATTATTCCTATCTGGTTCTGTATAGAACTGTTGATTATATTCATCCATTTCAGCTTCTAGATAAGCGAGGACTTCTTCTAAGTTTGGTCTACTTCTATCCATAACCACAAGTCTCATTGAAGGGTGTTCAGAAGGGTCAGTTTACTAAGTATTTTTGATGTATCCAAACTCAGTGGACGCAGTTCATCTTCACCTCTATGACAAAGTGATTGTCTTGAGGGATTGACTTTCAGATTAAAAATATTCAATAATTTCTGGTGATGCCCTGCTGGTTCTACCCGTTCCTCACACATGAGGGGGAGGGATTTAGACTGATATCTGAGTGCAATGCCCAAGGTTGAATGATAAACTTACACCAGATGAAACATTGATTTTCTGGTGTTCCATGAGATGGATTGGTAGGTGCGCTAAATCAGTTTAACGCACAAAAATATCTTCTGTAAACTATATTCAGGAAAAATGAGACGATTGTAAAAGAGGTACCAATTTTAGATTGAACTCATCTTCAAAAACTGGTTTTTTATAATCTATACTCCAAAGTTCTAAAGAACAGTCATCATCAGGTTCAGAGGGAAATAGTAACATCTGTAACTCTCCTTGTACGGTATTATACAGACATTGGACGCGAGCGATCGCACCAATTTGTCGCCGATCTAGTGCAACGGCTATTCTCAACAGGGCGCTGAGTTGGTTGACGATTTGTCGATCCTGTTTACTGACTAAGTTACGGTAATAATCATGTTTTTTCTTGGGGGGTGATTTGCGGTGGTAACGGGCTAAATTGGCAATGATTTCAATTTCGGTTTCAGTGTAGCCGAGTAATTCACCATTGCGAATCAGATAGTAGGAATGTTTGTGATGAGACGAATGGCTGATATAATGCCCACAATTATGCAATAAAGCCGCCGCCCATAACAGTTGTCGCTCCGCGGCTCCCCATTGGTGTAACTTTCCTTGGGTTTGGTCAAATAAACTTAAGGCAAATAAGGCCACGCGATCGCTGTGTTGCAAATTGATATCATACTTGTCAGCCTGTTTGAGAACACTCCGCTGGCGTATGGAACTTTGATAGCGCAGTTTATCTTCAATCAAACCGTGGGATAGCATCCAATCTACAATTACCCCCTCTCTGAGGGCGCGTCCGCACAAGGTGACTGAATCTACACCTAACAAAGTCATAGCTTCCTGTAAGATGACAGCACCAGCTAATATCACTTCTGAGCGCTTATCTGGCATACCGGGGATAATAGATATTTCTGAGTTTGTCATTTTTCGCAACCGATTTACCCAAACCCGCAAATCCTTGAGGGTGAATTGGTAGCCATTGAGGGTAGAGGGAAGAATACCTAAATTTTCTCGCGCATGAATCATCGCCAGGGTTTCAATCGTCCCGGAGGTTCCCACTAAACGGGGAGATTCCCCAGGATGGATATTTGCTAATACATCCTCAACAGAACGTTCTAAAATTCCCCTTGTATAGGCTTGGAGATATTGAAACTGGACATCGCTGATGGGTTGGGTGGTGATTAACTCACTGGTGAGTCGCACTGCGCCGACCTTTGTACTGCTCAGAGTGCGGGCTTCTTGGCTATCTGCTAAAATCAACTCTGTAGAACCGCCACCAATATCAATAATTATGTGGGGTTGCTGATCAAATTCCAGCCCCGAAAGTACACCCAAGTAGATGCGACGGGCTTCTTCTTGACCAGAAATCAAGTCAACGCTTAGGCCTAATTCTTCTTTTACCTGGTGTAAAAAATCTCTACCATTGGGGGCCTCCCTCACAGCGCTTGTGGCTACAGCTATGATTGTTTCAGCATTGGCGGTTTTAGCGACTTCTTGAAAGCGTCTGAGGGCGGTAATAGCCTTATGAATGTTTTCTGGTTTGAGTTCTCCAGTGGTCAGGTCACGATTACCCAGCCTGACAGTTTCTTTTTCTTTGGCAATAATGCTGAAAGCTGGTAAGGTCGGGTCAATCTTTACTACTACCATGTGCAGAGAATTTGTTCCCATATCAATAGCAGCAATAATCCGGTTTTGCTTAACTGGTTCAGTGCTAACACTTTCCCAGCTAGCTGAAACTAAATTCAGCATCTAGTTTTCTCTCGTTGAAGGACTAAAAAATGGTGCGTTACAACAAAATCAATCTCTTCTTACTCTGAACTATGTACAAAGCCTGTCTTATCTAAGAATGTTTACCGTTGTTAGTCACAGGTTCTACCTCTATAAATACCAAATAAAGTTATTCTATAGATGTAAAGATGTGTGAATTCATCCATCTCAAGTTATGACTTGATTTATATGCTGAATCCTTACGAACGCAAACAGGAACCTGTATGGCTGACTATTATCCGCCTTTTGCGGTGGGATAAACCAGAAGGACGATTAATTTTAATGATTCCGGCTTTGTGGTCTGTATTTTTAGCCGCATCAGGAAAACCGCCTTTACCCTTGGTCGGGGTAATTATTTTGGGTACTCTAGCTACTAGTGCAGCTGGTTGTGTGGTTAACGATTTGTGGGATAGGAATATTGACCCACAGGTGCACAGAACGCGCGATCGCCCCTTGGCTTCCCGGGCTTTGTCTGTTAGAGTCGGGATTGTAGTGGCTGTGGTTGCTTTAGGATGTGCCGCAGTACTCGCTTCTTATCTTAACCCCTTAAGTTTCTGGTTGTCTGTAGCTGCTGTACCTGTAATTCTGCTTTATCCAGGTGCAAAGCGGGTATTCCCCATCCCCCAATTAGTTCTCTCCATTGCTTGGGGTTTTGCGGTTTTGATTAGTTGGAGTGCTGTAACTCAACATATTTCTTTACCCACTTGGCTACTCTGGGGCGCTACTATATTCTGGACTTTGGGATTTGATACCATTTACGCTATGAGCGATCGCGAAGATGATCGCCGTATTGGTGTAAATTCTAGCGCTTTGTTTTTCAGTAATTATGCCCCTGTGGCTATTGGTATTTTCTTTGTGATTACAGTCATCTTACTCCTATGCTTAGGTATATGGACAAGCCTGGGATTTCCCTTTTGGATGAGTCTAGTTATTGCTGCTATTGGCTGGATTTGGCAATATTTCCGTTTAATACAGGATAGCCTACCCAATTCTCTATATGGTAAGATGTTCAGTCAAAATGTCTGGATTGGTTTCATTTTACTTGGGGGAATGATTGCTGGTTCTCTCTTGAGCTAAGACCATTCTTGTGGGTCTCGGAGAAATATCACTCCTCCTACAATACTAATTTTTTATACATCTACAGTTTGCCACATTGACTTGGCAAACTGTTTGATTATATACTTATGCTTATAGAAGGCTGCTGTCCATGGGGAAGATACAACCCTAAAACTGCATCAATCAAGAAATTTGAGGTTTTGACCTACCCAGAAAATAACTCACGGGTAAGAATTGTCTTGACTTGCTGCATAATTAAACGGTGAAATTGTCTGTCTTGAGCAGAAACTGCAAGGTTAGTTATTAGGTGAGGAGTAATGATCATGAGTGGACTTAAATTAAAATCTGTAGGAACTTTGACATTAGCATCTGCTTTGGGATTTGGGGTATCCACAAGTCAACCAGTATTATCCCAAGAAGTAATTGCTACATCTCAACTGAGTGAAATAAATTCTGTAGGGGGAACCTTTTCTCACAGCGCTACTGACTTACAACCCATAGCACAAACACCTATTGATTTAAATCAATTCTGTAAGGATTATCCCCTCAACTCTCGCTGTAGTCAAATTACTCCCCCTTCCTCAATACCCAGTCCCAGCGCTCCCATGGAAGTTAGACCCACAGAACAAACAAGCCAATCTCAGGGAGGTAAAAAGAGTGGTTGGGCAATTACTCCAGAAATTGGTACTTTAGGTCTAGGAGGATCTGTAACTAGGTCAATAACTCCTAATTTTAATGCCAGGGTGGGGATAAATACTTTTAGTGTAGGGGCTGATATCACAGAAACTGATGTTACCTATGAAGCTGATCTGAGCTTGTCGAATATTTCCACTCTAGTTGACTACCACCCCGCAAAAAATTCTGGTTTTCGTTTGACTGGGGGTTTAGTCTTTCAAGATAATAACCTCAAGGGAACTGGTAGACCAGCACCTGGCACTGACACTATTACAGTTGGTGAAGATACTTACAACGTTGATGTTTTACGATCAGTTGATGCTAAAGTTGGCTTTCCCAATAGTGTCGCACCTTATTTAGGTATTGGCTGGGGAAATGCCGTTCAACGGGGTAAAGGCTTGGGGTTTTCTTTTAATTTGGGTGTGATGTTCACCGGCTCACCAAAAATAGATGTTACACCTAACTTCGGTACTGGTGCTACTCCAGATATAAGGAATGAAATCAACACTAGTATAGAAAAAGAAAAAAACAAACTAGAAAATGATCTAGATTGGTTAAAGATATACCCTGTGCTTTCCCTGGGCATATCATACCAGTTTTAATGGTGAGTGCAAACAAATTTGCCAAAACATTAAACTTCATTACAGATTGAGAAGTTAAGCAAAACAATGTGATAAGTTCTGATGATATAAAGGCACAGCCACACCAAATGAAGAGAAGGAGAACCAAGTGACAGTGGAATCAAATGTCTCAAGGGGCGCAGTTGTCCAAAATGAAGACTTCAGCGAATATGTTGCCCATTTGCAACTTCATATGACTCTACAGGCCCGCAATCTGGTTCCCCCCCTCAAGGAGACACTTTCACTTGAAAATAGCCGAGAGCAATTGCTGCACCAAACTCAAGCCAACTTTGAGAAGCTAATTTCCCGACAAGGGTGGTAAAAAAAGATAAATTTTCAGTACAGTTCTCATAAAACAAAAGCAGATATGTTGGGTCAATACGAAAGTTGCGCTCATCAGGTCTGCTTTTTTGGTATTTAGTTACGAGTCTTGCTGTATGATACCTTGAGTGGCGTAGCCATAACCGCAGGTAGTAGGTTAAGTGGATAACTGCAACCAAGGATGAAGCAATAACATCGATCACCTTAGTGCGGCAGGTGTCAAAAAAATCACTCTTGGGGAGCAAGAGGCAGGAGTAAAAAGGGGTTAAGATTATTGTAGCACTTCCTCTAAACCAGTAACTTAAGGCTAAATGGCAGATAAAATTAAGATGACTTCATTACTACCTCGAAATCTCAGCGTTGTCATCCGGCCAGCCCAATACCGGGATTTGGACGGAATTGAGCAAATAACTCAAGACTCATTATCAGACTTGACTCCCAAAGAGGCTGAAATTGCCATCAACCAGATGCAATGGTTACGCCGTTGGTATGGGTTACTAAAATTTTTGAGTTGGTTTCCTAACCCTCTCAAGTATCGTTTCTGTGCCTACGTAGCAGAACAGGGGCGAGTATTGTTAGGAATGATTCAAGTGTCACCTTTCAACCGTACACGCAGTACATGGCGGATTGATCGGCTAATGCTGGCGAAATCGCTGGAGAAACAAGGAGTAGGCTCGCAACTGTTGCGCCATTGCTTTGAGTCGATTTTAGAAGCTCGGACTTGGTTATTAGAAGTTAATGTTAATGATAAAGACGCTCTAGCACTATATCGGCAAAATGGATTTCAGCGCCTGGCAGAAATGACCTACTGGGAAATTGAACCGCAATTACTGGCTGTATTAGCGCAAGCGGAGCCGGACTTACCTAATCTTTTGCCTGTAAGTAATGCCGATGCTCAATTACTCTATCAGTTAGATACAGCATCAATGCCTCCTTTAGTGCGTCAGGTGTTTGACCGGAATACACGGGACTTTAAAACCAGTTTGTTGGGTGCTCTAGCTGATGCTGTGAAGCAGTGGATCACAAAAACAGAAGTGGTGAGTGGCTACGTGTTTGAACCGCAACGCAAAGCAGCCATCGGCTATTTCCAAGTACAACTGAACCGCAAGGGCGAAACTCCTCATGTGGCCACCCTGACAGTTCACCCCGCTTATACCTGGCTATATCCAGAGATGCTTTCCCAATTAGCACGAATTGTCCAAGATTTCCCGCAGCAAGGTTTACAGTTAGCATCCTCAGACTACCAAGCTGAACGAGAAGAGTATTTAGAACGCATTGGGGCCAAGCGCATAGAACATACCCTGGTGATGTCTCGCTCAGTTTGGCATAAGTTACGGGAGTCGAAATTTGTTTCCTTGGAAGGAATTCAATGGAGTGGGGTGCTACAAGGTTTACAACCAGCTCGTAAACCCATACCAGGTGGGATGTCATGGGTAAGACCAACAAACCAATCACCATCAGACAGTCCGGGTTCAAGCAAATCAGAACCTATAACCTTTAAGTGCGATAATTTGAGTATGGAAGTATTGCCGATTCCTGAATCCACAGAGCAGCCAAAACAGGAGAACTAGTTTGACACCCCAAGAGCAACCACAACCGTTTATTTCAGCATTGGGATTAGATTTTGGTCGCAAGCGGATTGGTATAGCAGGGTGCGATGGTACGGGTTTGATTGCTATGGGACTCACCACCATTGAACGGACATCTTTTGAAAGGGATGTCCAGCAAATCCGCCACATGGTGAATGAGCGTCAGGTACAAGTGCTGGTAATGGGTTTACCTTACTCTATGGATGGGACTTTAGGATTCCAGGCTCGTCATGTCTTGAAATTTGGCAAAAAATTGGCGAAGGCTATGGAGTTACCACTGGAATATGTAGATGAGCGATTAACTTCTTTCCAAGCGGAGCAACTGTTAATAGCTGAAAATATCTCGCCATCACGCCATAAAGGTTTAATTGACCGTAAGGCGGCAGCTTTAATTTTACAACAATGGCTTGACACTAGACGGGGCAACTTCCAGGAAGCCGTGCTAGCCTGAGAGTATTGATACCTTTTTACGTGATATTCTGAATTGGGTCACTAAGACTGATATCAATTTCTGAAGCTCTTTTATTGACTGAATTAGTCAATAAATAGTAAAGACATTTGTATATCTACTTCTATTTATAAAGTTTTACACTTCGGCTATGTTTTCCTCTCCATTTCCTGAAGAAAATGATCATGCTCATGCAGGTTCCATCACCCTCACCGATGACAGCGGGCGAAGCCTAGAATGTTATGTTGAACATTCCCTGGCGGTAGAGGGACAAGAATATGTTTTGCTCCTCCCTGTGGACTCGCCTATAGAAATTTTCGCTTGGCAAGGTGATGATGATGATGAACAGGCGGTTTTGGTAGATGATGATGCTGTCATTAACCAAATTTTAGGTACTGCTCAAGCTGTTTTGGCTGAACAAAATTTGATAGTCAAGCATACTGCTTATGCTCTGACAGTGTCTGGTGATTTACCAGCAGTGGAAGAGTCGGAGATTTTCACCTTGGAAATTGAAGATGAAGATGAGGACTTGGAACCTGAACAATTACAGTTACTTGCTAGTTTCTATGATCAAGGTCAAGAATACGCAATTTATACCCCTGTAGACCCGCTGCTGTTTTTTGCTCGGATTTCTAGCACTGGAGAACCTCAATTACTTTCCCCAGAGGAATTTAAAAAAATACAACCACTGTTAGAAGAAGAACTTTTTAACGAAGTTGAATAAGCTAAAGTAGATTGATGCTGATGGGTGTTGGTAGTAATACTACTCTAGTTAAGTGGGAATGAGGGGGACTAAACTTCAACTTAAATTATACCCAGATATAGATATTATTACCATTATGTTCACATAATAGAGTGCATACAGCGAGGTAACTCTATTATGGACAACAATCAAATGACTATTTCCATTGGCGACACTGCTCAAGAGCTAGGCGTGTCAGTAAAAACGGTTAGACTTTCGCATTATAAAAGGTGATGTAAGTCCTATGGGTATATAATGTTAAAGTTAATAAAACATTGGAGGTCGAACAATGTTACTTAGTTTTCAAACAGCACTGATACCAAACAACAAACAGGTGTCAGCTTTCCGTAAAGCTTCTGGTACTGCACGACACGCCTATAACTGGGCAAATGCTGCAATCCTAGAAGTTTTAAAACTGCGGGAAACTGATAAATCTGTCAAGATTCCATCTGCAATTGATTTACACAAACGATTAGTTGCACAGGTAAAATCTCAGCATGATTGGTATTACGAAGTTAACAAAAATGTCCCACAAAAAGCTTTGGCTGATTTACGCCAGGCGTGGGATAGATGTTTCAAGAAAACATCTAAACAACCCAGATTTAAGAAAAAAGGTCAGCGCGATTCTTTTTATTTAGAGTCTGGGACTAAAGCCAAACCAGGGATGAAAAATGATGGTAAGCGGGTCAAGCTTCCTAGTATTGGCTGGGTGCGATTAGCAGAACCGCTACCAGTTGCAGCAATTCATAATTGTGTTATTAGTCGTCAAGCTGAACAATGGTTTATTTCTATGAAATATGAGATAGAAAAACCTACCGTTAACGCCAAACGCCCTAGTGTCGGGGTTGATATCGGTATTAAGGAATTAGCTGTAACTAGTACAGGTAAGGTATTTTCTAACCCTAAAGCTTATCGCCGGATGAGTAAGCGCTTAAAGCGTTTACAGCGTCGCGTGACCAAGAAAGTAAAAGGTTCTAAAAATCGCGCTAAAGCCGTTAAAAAGCTGGCTAAACTACACGCTAAAGTTGTCAATATCCGTAAAGATTCAATCCATAAATTGACTCACTATCTAGCTAAGAACCACAGCGTTATTAAGATGGAGGATTTACACGTCAAAGCATTTCTCAAAAACCATAAATTAGCAGGTGCAATTGCTGACTGTGGTATGTATGAATTTAGACTGCAGTTAGAGTATAAAACGGAGAAATTCTCCAGTCAACTAATCATTGTTGATAGGATGTTTCCTAGTTCTCAAATTTGTTCTAATTGTGGTAATCATAGGCATAAAATGCCACTGAAAAACCGCGTTTATATCTGTCCTGAGTGTGGACACACTGAAGACAGAGATTTAAACGCCGCCAAAAATATTGACCGATGGTTTGAGAAGATTTTTATTCCTGAACGGTCAGAAACGGTAAGCTTTACCGGGATTGCTTGCGGAGCGGACAAACCTAGTCGAAGTCAT
>NZ_JAQMTM010000063.1:0-60864 GCF_028331085.1 Anabaena sp. CS-542/02 | reverse complement strand
GTTTACCCAACTCCTCTAATCTTTGTGCTTCCTGTGCAAATAACTGGGATGCTTTTTCAATGGTATCAGTTCCCTGAGCTTGGGGTAAAAACTGCTTAATTACACAGTAGGGCTGGGATGGTTTATATTGGTCTGTAGCTAGAAATGTGCGCCCAAAACCACCCTGACCTAAGATTGAGCGGGGTATGTATCTTTCTGTCAGCAGCAACTTACTACCGCATTTCTCACAGTATTGAAAATTATCGGGGTTGGGGTGCAGACAGTCTGGGTTGAGACAGTAGATTTGATTGCTCATGTCTGGGGCGGTTTGTCAGGTGATGATTGCCAAGAGTTATTATACACTTAAGTATGGGTTAAAGTGCCTGCACAGAAAACTTTTAGGGAACACACCGAACGCTTCCACCAAAGCCGGATAATTTACAGGATGAATAGAGAGATTTGATCACCAATTACCAATTACCTAATAGAAGATATGGAGATTTAAGCAATGCTGAACTTGCGAATTACCAAAGAACAAGTATTTAGTTTAATTGAACAATTATCTTGGCAAGAAAAACAGGAGATTTTCCAATATCTGAGTCAAAAACTCCATCGCCAACCAGTTGATAGTCAATCCAATCTTGATCATGCTTTAGAACATCCCATTAACCAACTCTCAGGCAAAATTACAGCTTTTCAAGGGGTTAATGCTTTAGCTTGGCAAGAGCAAATCCGGAGTGAGTGGGATGAAACTCGATTATCTCATTGATACTAATATTTTCATCTCATTGTTCAATCAAGAATTAACCCAACCTGTCCCCAATGGTAACATAGGTTATTCTGTGATCACAAGTATTGAGATTTTGTCTTTTAAGGGTTTATCTTTGCAGGAAGAGAATCTAATTCGCTCAACTCTAAAAACTCTTATCGAAGTATCTCTAGATGCGGCTATTGCCGAAAAAACGATTCAATTACGACGAAAATATAGCTTAAAGATGCCCGATGCTGTTATTCTTGCGAGTGCTTGGGAGTGTGCAGCAGTGTTGATTACGAATGATCAGCAGTTGTCCAAAATCAGCGAAGTACAGGTTATTTCTTTGCCAACGAAAAGTTAGGTAAGAGGGAACAGGGAACGGTTCCACCAAGGACGGATAATTTACAGGATGAACATAGACCCTATGCTAGTATCCTATTCTCAACTTTATGAACGGTTTATTGATCAGGTTATTGGTTTAAGTCAAAAAAAAGATTTTTCCTTAACTGCTTTAATCAGTAACTATATTAGCATGAATTACCAGCTTAAATTAGAACAAATAGACAAGTTAAAAGCCTGGTTAGATGACTTTAGACCATTTGACCAAACAATAATCGCCGAACTCAAAAAGCTATATGATGTCCGCTTTACTTATAACTCTAATGCCATTGAAGGGAATACTTTAACTCAAAGTGAAACTGAGTTAGTGTTAACCAAAGGAATTACCATTGGTGGTAAGACTCTTGATGAACATTTAGAGGTAGTTGGACATAAGGAGTCCATTGACTATATTGAGAGTTTAGCACAAAAAGATACAGTAATTAATGAATGGGAGATTAAACAAATTCACAATCTAATTTTGAGGAAAATTCACCCTAATGAAGCGGGTTTTTATCGGCAATTAGATGTAATGGCAGCAGGGACAAATTATATTTATCCTCCCCATTATTTACTGTCTCAAGTAATGACAGATTTTGTGACCTGGGTCAATTCAGATGCTGCTTTAACACTCCATCCTGTAGAATATGCAACCATGGCACATTATCGTTTTGTTTCTATCCATCCTTTTCGAGATGGGAATGGCAGAACGGCTAGATTATTAATGAATTTATTGTTAATTCGTGCCGGGTATCCTATTGTAGTGATTAATAATCAAAAAAGTAATAATTATATTCATGCTTTAGCCTATGGACAACAAAACCAAGATGATTTAAGTCAGTTGTTTGATTTGGTTTGTGATGCTACTATCAGTTCATTGGTGGAAACTTTAAGGTTATTAGTAACTGCAAGTAGTAGTAGGGAAAAAGGGCAGATTTTTTATCAGGAAATTACTGATTTTATTGATAATTATTTGATAAAATAGGTAAATTGCTGTTTGAAATTAATCGAACAATTCCATTATTCAGGGCGATCGCTCTGGGTGCGGGGGTATCCTGGTTGTATATATTATTGCATAGGGAACCAGGGAATCAATTCCCTGTCTGAAAGCTCATGTCGGTTAAAAACCGACTGGTTTTGGGGAGGGGTGGAGGTTGTTTTAAAAGCGACTTAATTACCTTTGTGAGCGATCGCCCCACAATTACCGCTATGCTAGGGATTGAAAATTGCCTGTACCGAAGTAGCCAGGGAATGGAATTCCCGGTCTGAAAGCTGAAGTCGGTTAAAAACCCACTGGTTTTGGGTTGGGGTGGCTTAATTACCTTTATGAGCGATCGCCCCACAATTACCGCTATGCTAGGGATTGAAAATTGCCTGTCCTGAAGAAATTACCAACCAAAAGGGGTGGATTACCCCAGAGCAACTAGGAGCGATCGCAGATAAATACCCCAAAAATAGTTATGGTGAATATTTGTGGAAGTTATTAGGACAAATCCCTTGACCCCTCTTCCTAGTCGGTTTTCAACCGACTTAAGCTTTTAGACAGGGAATTTATTCCCTGGCTCCCTTATCAGGAATAAATTCGGTGTAAAATTTGCTGAAATACCATCGCAGCCCAATCTACATCAGCAGGGGTAGTTTCACGCCCTAGGGTAAAACGTACCCCTCCTAAAGCTGCTGACTCTGAATACCCCATTGCTAAAAGTATGGGACTGGGACTAAGTTTACCACTATGACAGGCAGAACCAGCACTAATACCAATACCAGCCAGATTCATTTGTCTAACTAGGGCTTTACCACTGACTTTTTTACCATCCGCATCTTTTATACACAAACTCACATGGTGAGGTAATCGATTGACTAAATCACCCGTGGGGACTAAACCCGGAATATCTGCTAATTGAGCAAATATGCGATCGCGCAAGTTAATTAACCTGGGTGTTTCTCTGGGTAATTCTACTGCTGCTAGTTGTGCCGCAGTTCCAAAACCCGCAATGGCCGGGACAGCTTGAGTACCGGAGCGTAAACCCATTTCTTGACCCCCACCACACAGCAGAGGAACTAATTCTATACCTGGACGCACATAGAGCGCCCCCGCTCCTTGGGGCCCATATATTTTATGACTAGAAATACTCAGTAAATCTATTGATAATTCTTGCACATCTATGGGTAAACGTCCCGCGGCTTGTACCGCGTCAGTGTGAAATAAAACCCCGTGTTCCTGGGTAATCTTTGCTAATTCTGCAATGGGTTGGACTGTACCAATTTCACTTTGTCCATAAATTACAGACACTAAAACAGTATTGTCTTGTAATGCTGCTTGTAACTCTTGGGGGTTAACCCTCCCCTTGCAATCTACACCCAAGCGGGTTACCTCCCAACCCCACTTTTCTAATAACCGTACCGGTTCAGAAATAGCGGAATGTTCCACCTGAGAAATAATTATATGTTGGGGTAGATTATATAATCTGGCAATGCCGATGATAGCCAAATTATTGGACTCAGTACCACCGGAGGTAAAAACTATGGATTCTGGCGCACCATGAATTAATTCTGCTACTTGGATTCTTGCCTGTTCCACAATTGTAGCCGCCCGTTGTCCCCACTCATGTAAACTGGAAGGATTACCCCACTGTTGATTGAGGACTGCTTGCATCGCAGCCATGGCTTCAGGGCGAGTGGGAGTGGTGGCGCTGTAATCTAAATATATTTGCATATTAATACATAGATAGGAAATACGGCGCTATGGGTCTGTTTCTCAAGGTTTTTCGGCATTATAGTTATAATGTGGCGTTAGAGGATGTTTGATAAGTTTTATAAGGTGATTTTAGACACTTCTTGATACCCCCTAACCCCCCTTAAAAAGGGGGGAACTAGAGTCAAAGTCCCCCTTCTCAAGGGGGATTTAGGGGGATCTAAAAATATTAGATACACCATGAGGGACTTGACAAACATCCTCTGAGCGAAGTCGAAGGAATATCAGGGGGAGGAAGTGAGGTTAAGAGAACCGCAAGAGATTTTAGAGATTATTGGGGGGATCGTGGTTTCGACTTCGCTCAACCACCGAAATCAATACAGACCACATATCGACTTCACGCTGGTGACCACCGGGTTGGGGTTGTGGAATCATGTCACTGAGAAATTCATATCGATTAAATCCAGTCCCCTCCCCTTACAAGGGGAGGGTTAGGGTGGGGTAAAACAATATTTGATACACTAATCATGACTTGACAAACATCCTCTTAGCCATAAATTTACCATATTGATTGTTGATATTTTCCCCAATCCACTGTTTTTAAATTACCGTGCTGATTTTCCCACCACGAAAATACATCCTGATCTTTTTGCTGGTTTTGATGATCACGGCTTGTCAAAAACTACCAGATAAAACTCAGCTTTTACCAGCCCTACCACAGGACCCATTAGTTAAAGTTTACTTTAACCATTCCCCATCAGCAAAATATCGAGAACCCTATCGCCTACAAACTCGCCTGGGAGATAACCTAGAACAACAGATTATTGATACCATTTCTAGAGCCACATCTACAGTAGATGTAGCCATTCAAGAATTGCGCCTACCAAAAATTGCCCAAGCATTAGTAGCAAGGCAAAAAGCCGGTGTACGGGTGCGGGTAATTTTAGAAGATAATTACAGTCGTCCTTGGAGTAGTTTAACACCGGCGGAGGTGCGGAAGTTAAGCCCCAGAGAACAAGCTCGTTATCAAGAATTTTATGATTTTGTAGACCAAAACCGAGATCATCGCCTCAGTGAGGAAGAAATTAATCAACGAGATGGGTTAATAATTTTACAAAATGCCCAAATTCCCTGGATAGATGACCGTGCTGATGGTTCTGCTGGGAGTAATTTGATGCATCATAAGTTTGTGGTGGTAGATAATCGTTGGGTGATTAAAACCTCGGCAAATTTTACCCTCAGTGATATCCATGGTCAATATAACAACCCTACCAGCTTAGGCAATGCTAATAATCTGTTACATATTGACAGTCCGGAATTAGCCAGTTTATTTACTCAAGAGTTTAACATTATGTGGGGGGATGGTCCGTTCGGGAAGCCAGATAGTAGATTTGGCTTGGGTAAACCCAGGCGATCGCCCCAAACTATTCAATTAGGTGAAACTGAAATTACTGTAAATTTTTCCCCCACTTCCCGCGGCCAACCTTGGGATAAATCTAGTAATGGTTTAATTGGTCAAAACTTAGCTGAGTCCACCCAATCCATTGATATGGCCTTGTTTGTGTTTTCCGAGCAGCGTCTGTCACCGATTCTAGAAACCCGTCATTTGCAAAATGTGGCTATCCGGGCTTTGGTGGATTCAGAATTTGCCTACCGTCACTATAGCGAAGCTTTAGACATGATGGGGGTGGCGCTGAGTTATAATTGTCGGTATGAAATTGATAATCATCCATGGCAAACCCCCCTGACTACAGTCGGTGTTCCTACTTTAGCTCCGGGGGATTTATTACATCATAAATTTGCCGTAATTGACCAAGAAACAGTAATTACAGGTTCTCACAACTGGTCACAGGCGGCCAATTATGGTAACGATGAGGCAGTATTAATAGTCAACAATCCTACCATTGCAGCCCATTACAACCGGGAATTTACGCGGCTCTATGGGGGTGCGATATTGGGTATACCTCCATTAGTTCAGGAAAAAATCGCTGCACAAACAGAAGAATGTCCCCAGATAATTACCCGCAAGTCCAGGGATAATCAGGAAATAATTCCGGTAAACATTAATACAGCTACTATAGAAGAACTAATAACTCTTCCGGGGATAGGTGAACGATTAGCGCAAAGAATCATTACTGATCGGGAGGCGCAAAAATTTACATCTAGAGAAGATTTAGCCAGAGTCTCAGGGATTAGCACTAGAATGGTCAACAATTGGGGCGATCGCCTGAGTTGGTGATACTGGGTAAATAATGTTTTGGTTGATAACAATTTACCTTGCGCCCCAATATCCAGTAATTGATCCCTTTTTTAAGGAATTACTAAGGTAGTTGTGTCCCCCTGCGGTGCTAAAGTGTAAGATGACATTGCATCATCTCAAGTCTTCTAAGACCCTACCTGAAATATAGTTTCAATTATTAGGTCCCCCATGGTCACCACAGCAGAAAAAACAAATATTGGCTACATTACCCAAATTATTGGCCCAGTTGTAGACGTTAAATTTCCCGGTGGAAAATTACCCAGAATCTACAACGCTTTGAAGATCACAGCCACCAACGAAGCAGGACAGGAAATCAACCTCACAGTTGAAGTACAACAGCTTCTAGGGGACAACCAAGTGCGATCCGTGGCGATGAGCTCCACTGAAGGTTTAGTGCGCGGTCTTGAAGTTGTTGATACAGGCGCTCCCATCAGCGTTCCAGTTGGGAAAGTTACCTTGGGACGGATTTTTAACGTCCTGGGTGAACCTGTAGACAATCAAGGGCCTGTAAATGCTGAGGAAACCTTACCAATTCACCGCCCTTCTCCTCAATTCACTGAACTGGAAACCAAACCTTCAGTATTTGAAACTGGGATTAAAGTTGTTGACCTCCTCACCCCCTATCGCCGTGGCGGCAAAATTGGTCTGTTCGGTGGTGCAGGTGTTGGTAAAACCGTCATCATGATGGAATTAATTAACAACATCGCTACCCAGCATGGTGGCGTGTCTGTGTTCGCTGGTGTAGGTGAGCGCACCCGCGAAGGTAATGACCTCTACAACGAAATGATCGAATCTGGGGTAATCAACAAAGATAACCTCAATGATTCTAAAATTGCTCTAGTTTATGGTCAGATGAACGAACCACCCGGAGCCAGAATGCGGGTTGGTCTGTCAGGTTTGACTATGGCTGAGTACTTCCGTGATGTGAGTAAGCAGGACGTACTACTGTTTATTGACAACATCTTCCGGTTTGTACAAGCAGGTTCGGAAGTGTCAGCGCTCCTGGGTCGGATGCCTTCTGCGGTAGGATATCAGCCTACCCTGGGAACTGATGTGGGTGCTTTACAAGAGCGGATTACCTCCACCACAGAAGGTTCTATTACCTCTATTCAAGCGGTGTATGTACCTGCGGATGACTTAACCGACCCCGCTCCCGCAACCACTTTTGCTCACTTGGATGGAACTACAGTACTATCTCGTGGTTTAGCAGCTAAGGGTATTTATCCCGCGGTTGACCCTCTGGGTTCTACTTCTACTATGTTACAGCCTGATATTGTTGGTGCTGAACACTACAATACCGCTCGTGCTGTGCAAGCAACTTTACAACGTTACAAAGAACTTCAAGACATTATCGCTATTCTCGGTCTAGATGAATTGTCTGAAGAAGACCGTCTGATTGTAGCACGGGCGCGGAAGGTAGAGCGCTTCTTGTCTCAGCCTTTCTTTGTAGCTGAAGTATTTACCGGTTCTCCTGGTAAGTATGTGAAGTTGGAAGATACTATTAAGGGCTTCCAAATGATTTTGTCTGGCCAATTGGATGAATTACCAGAACAAGCTTTTTACTTGGTGGGCGATATTAACGAAGCGATCGCTAAGGCTGAAAAGATCAGAGGTTAGTCATTAGTCATGAGTCACTAGTCGTTAGTTGTCATCCTCATGACTAGTGACAAATTAGGCAAAATTACAGACAAAGGACAAAGGACAAATGACTCTCACCGTTCGTGTAGTCGCACCAGATAAAACAGTCTGGGATGCTGTAGCTGAAGAGGTAGTTTTACCTAGTACTACCGGTCAGTTGGGTATCTTAACCGGACACGCCCCTATGTTGACAGCTCTGGATATAGGTGTAATGCGCGTCCGTGCTAGCAAAAATCAGGATTGGGAAACTATCGCTCTTTTGGGTGGTTTTGCGGAAGTTGAAGAAGATGAAGTCACAATTCTGGTGAATGGTGCTGAACGTGGCGACAAGATTTCACTTGAAGATGCACGTACCGCTTTTAACCAAGCACAAACCCGTCTAAATCAGGTGACACCAGGCGATCGCCAAGCACAAATCCAAGCCACCCAAGCTTTTAAACGCGCCCGCGCTCGTTTTCAAGCTGCTGGTGGTATGGTGTAATTTAATATTGGGGTCTATTGGCCTTCTCTGGGGTGGGTGAAAATGTCTCGTTGACCCCGCCCCTGGTTTTAAACGCAAAGTGTCGCAAAAATTAAGTTATTTTTTTTGCATAATTTGCCAGCATTGTTGGGCGATCGCCCAGTCTTCTTGGGTTTTGATGACTAAGACCCTGATGGTTGAGTCTTCTGTGGCTATATCTTGATCAAGGGGCTGCTGTTGATTTTTTGCCGGGTCAATTTTTAGTCCCAGAAATCCAAAGGCTTCACAGGCTGCTTGGCGAATTCCTGGGGATTTTTCCCCTACCCCGGCGGTGAATACTAAAGCATCTAATCCTTCTAGACTGGCTAGCATGGAACCAATACCAGACCTTAATCGGTGTACGTACATATCCCAAGCCAGTTGGGCGCGGTAATCTCCTTGAGCGATGGCTGCAATTACTTGGGGTAAGTCGCTGGATACTCCCGAAATTCCCCTTAAGCCAGAGGCTTTGTTTAATACATAATCTAACCGCTCTGCTGAGTAATTTGATTGCCGCAATAAATGAATCAAAATCCCTGGGTCAATTGCACCGGAACGGCTCCCCATCATTAACCCGTCCAGGGGTGTAAAGCCCATAGTGGTGTCAATACTGCGACCCTTTTTGATTGCTGCTAGGGAACAGCCGTTACCTAAATGACAGGTAATTAATTTCAGGGATGCTAAATCTCGGTTGAGAATTTGGGCAGCACGCCCGGAGCAATATTGATGACTGATACCATGAAAACCGTAGCGGCGAATACCTTGCTCTACCCACTCATAGGGACCGGGGTAAATGGCGGCTGCATCGGGGAGGGTGGCATGAAATCCAGTATCAAATACTGCCACTTGGGTGACATCCCCTAAGCTCTGTTCAATGGCTTCTATCCCTTCTACTGCGGCTGGATTATGTGCTGGGGCTAGGCTGGATAAACTGGAGATTTTGCTTTTGACATCTTCGGTAATTATTACACTTTTTCTGTATTCCTGACCACCGTGGACTACACGATGCCCTACTACATTGATTTCTGAAAGCTGATCTATGACTTTAGTGGCTCCACGAGTCAGAGTGTAAAGGAGATATGCCACGTGCGCCCGTCGGGAATCACCATAAATTGATTCTTGTAGTGTTTGACCCGTCGCTGTTTTCACTTCAATCTCTGCTACACCCCGGTCTTGAGTCCAGTTAACTTTGCCTTCCCACAGGGGTTGGGGGGTTTGATTAGGCATAGTATGATCGGGGATCTCATACAAACAACTTTTTTGGCTGCTGGAGCCAGCATTTAAAACTAGTACTTTCATTACTTTTACCTAGTTGAGGTTTGTCACCGGTTAACTGTATAGTTGCCAATTTTCAGCTATTAAATAAAGTCATTACCCATAATTTACCGCAAGGCAAAAACATGAAAGGTTTCCAGAAATTATACTCAGTTGGGATTTTGATGTTTGCCTTCATCTATCCCTCAGCTATGGCTGAAGCTAAAAATACTGATCTTAATTATGTTCTCTATCACCAAAATGCGGGAGTGGAGACAAGTTTCATGGGGGGAGATACTAACCCAGAAGTTTTACTAGCTCATAGATATAACAGAAGTCGTATTAGACGACACCACCATAAATATAGACCAAGAAGGTACTATAGTGCGGCACATTATCGTCATGGGCGTTGGCAGTTAGTTCGCGATCGCCATGGTAGATTAATCTATGACTGGCACAGACATTAAGGTACTGACAGAATAGGGTGAGGAATCCTCACCCTTGGCTACATTAATGGCTAGCTATTACTTCTTTTTCCAGGCGCTCTAGGCGTTGTGCTAATAGTTCTTCTAAAGAAATCAAAGCTTTGGTAAAGCCATCAATACCTTCTGCTAGTTTATCCGATGCCATGCGGTCAGCCTTGTGCATCTTCTCAAAAGTAGCTTGATCAATGGATATCTTTTCAATTTCCATGGTTGCTACCCGAGCGGGATCAAGTTTCCGTGGTAGTTCCCCTATGGTGGCTTGCAATTCCGCCAACAGTGATGGGGAAATGGTCAGCAAATCACAACCGGCTAATTCTGTGATTTCGCCAATGTTACGGAAGCTAGCCCCCATAACTTCGGTTTTGTAACCAAACTTTTTGTAGTAGTTGTAGATTGTGGTGACAGATAATACCCCTGGGTCTTCCGCGGATGGGTAACTATCTCTGCCAGTATCTTTTTTGTACCAGTCGAGAATGCGACCCACGAAAGGAGAAATTAAGGTAACACCGGCTTCAGCACAGGCGATCGCTTGATGCAGACCAAACAATAGAGTTAAATTACAATGAATACCTTCTTTCTCTAAAATTTCCGCAGCGCGAATCCCTTCCCAAGTCGAGGCAATTTTAATTAGTACCCGTGAGCGGTCAATCCCAGCCGCCTTATATTGGGCAATTAATTCTCTGGCTTTGGTAACGGTAGCTTCAGTATCAAAAGACAAGCGAGCATCTACCTCTGTAGAAACCCGACCCGGAATAATTTGTAGAATCTTTAACCCAAAAGACACTGCTAAACGGTCAAAGGCCAGAGTCACAATATCCCCTTGACTAGCAGCCGCACCAGCATCTTTTTTAGCTTGGAGCAAAGTTTGATCAACAATTTCCTGATATTCTGGCATTTGTGCTGCGGCTGTAATCAGGGAAGGATTAGTAGTAGCATCTTGGGGTGTAAACTTCTCAATGGCTTTAATGTCCCCTGTATCTGCAACCACAACCGTCATTTGACGTAATTGTTCTAGTAAACTTTTAGACATATTTTTCTCCATGAGTTGTGCTAGTTTAGGACTTACTTGATTCCCTTGTTCTGTGCCCTATCCTTTTACTGACAATTACTAACTAGGCAATTTTACTTAAATATTGCCTTATTTACTGGCAGTTTTGTGCCTCAGCCCTATTCTAAGTGCTTTCTACCCAAATTGGCTGTCCAATAGAATGCACTTTAATTAAACTTGTTGTTCTTAGCTGACTAATTCACAAACCAGAAGTAATTTATTCTTTTTGTGACATGGACAACATTAAATCCACCACGCGATTTGAGTACCCCCACTCGTTGTCATACCAAGCAACCACTTTAAAGAAATGGGAATTTAATTCAATCCCCGCGCCAGCATCAAAAATAGTCGAATGGCTATCACCTTGAAAATCAGTAGAAACTACTTCTTCATCAGTATATCCCAATATACCATTTAATTCACCCCTGGCAGCGCGCTGCATTGCCGTGCAGATATCTTGGTAACTCGTAGCTTGGGCAGTTTTAAAAGTTAAATCAACCACAGAAACATCGGGAGTCGGAACCCGGAAAGCCATACCAGTTAACTTACCTTTTAATTCTGGCAAAACCAAGGCCACTGCTTTAGCAGCACCGGTGGAGGAGGGAATAATATTTTGTGCCGCACCGCGACCACCCCGCCAGTCTTTTTTGCTCGGTCCATCTACAGTGGGTTGAGTTGCGGTCATCGCGTGAACCGTGGTCATCAACCCTTCCGTCAGTCCAAAATTATCATTGATGACTTTAGCTATGGGAGCTAGGCAGTTGGTGGTACAACTGGCGTTAGAAACAATTAAATCTTTAGCTGGGTCAAATAGGTGATGATTTACACCCATTAACAGTGTCTTCACTCTCTCTGGATCTTTGGTGGGAGCAGAAATCACCACTCGCTTGGCACCAGCTTGTAAGTGTTTACTGGCGCTTTCGTAATCGGTGAATAGTCCAGTGGATTCTACAATATAATCTGCTCCCAATTTGCCCCAAGGTAATTCAGCCGGATTCCTCACGGACATACAAGGGATAAAATGCCCATCAATCAGGATCCCGTCTTCTTTGGCCTCAATTTTACTGTTTAACTTGCCATGGGTGGAGTCGTATTTCAGCAGATAAGCCAGGTTGTCTGGTGGTACTAGGTCATTAATGCCCACAAACTCAAGATTGGGATGATTCAAACCGGCGCGTAATACTAGTCTGCCAATCCGACCAAAGCCGTTGATGCCAACTTTTAACTTAGTCAAGATTAAACCTCCTGTGGGACTTTTACTGTTTACCTTATGATCCTGACAGTCTTCACTAGTTAAGCTATATTTACTTGACATCTTTTAAGGTTTTCACCTTCTGGCTAGTTCTTAAGCCTATGGGACAAAACTCAATTGCGCCTGAATGGTCATACCATTCAGGCGGTGCTTGCAAATGTCAATTAGTGTTTCGTACACAATCAAAAATACACTTAGCTGATTCCTAAGTCTTGTTTACTACTTTTTAACTGTTTCCAAAGAATCTGAATTTGCTTGTAGGCTTCCTGTGGGGACAGCTTACCACCAGTTTGTAAACTGCAAATGTAGCTGACTCGTTGAGAAAAGTCTTGCAGTTTAGCGTTAAAAACCAAATGCTCTGGTTTGAACTCCCCGGAATATGGACTCCGAGGATAAAGAAAATCACATAATTCACAGAGGATATCTGTTTGCGGATTCATAGATGTTGAGATTTATCGTCTTTTTTCATCGGCTTTTGATGCACATGACTGTATGCAATATATGGGCTGCGATCGCCTGTTATGATCTCCCCAAAAATTCAGAATTTGCTCACCCACCTGTTGAGGATGAAAGTAGTGAAAGAAATGATACCCTTGGGGAAATTCCCACAGTCTATCTTCTGGTTTGAACCAATTGCGCCAGTCATGTAATGCCGGTGGATTGACTACACAATCAGTCTTGCTACCGCATACCATCATGGGCATAGCAACCCCTCCCTTGGGTAAATATACCAACTTAAACAGAGAATGGGGCGACGGTGATTGCTCTAAGTCTTTATCTAAGGCAGTCATTAACTTCTTTGTGGTGTGAGCTGGTTGTTTGCCAAACAGGCTACGAACAATATTTACCAGAACTTGCTCCCGGCTAATGCTGAACAACTGTCGTTGAAAGTAATAATGGGCGTGCCAAGTATTAGCAGGTTGAGATGCTACAGCTAAGAGCGTTAGCGATCGCACTTTTTCGGGGTAGCGACGAGCATAACTTAAGGCGATCGCCCCACTGATCCCATGGCCAGCTAAATGGACTGGATCAGGGCAAGAATCTAAAAAATTACCCAGCAACAGCACAGCTTCATCCACAGAACTGGCTTCATCTCGTGTTTGTTGATATTCCCATTGAGCGATATTCATATACCTAGACAGGTATTGAAGTAATGGTTGATCAAAACGCTTCAACGCTGAACTAGTATTTAACCAAACAACATCCAATAAGTCAGACATAAATAACCGTAATTGTGCTGTGTAAGGGGTGATAACTTTAGCAGCCACGGACTCTTAAAAAGGTACATAGGCGATGCCGGGCTGCTATTTTCTACAAGCTAAACTCAGTCTTCAACTGAGTCACCCAAGTCTGAATCCGCTCATCTGTGAGATCCGATTGATTATCATCATCCAGAGCTAAACCACAAAACTTCCCATTGCGCACAGCTTTAGATGCGCTAAAATCATAGCCATCAGTAGGCCAATAGCCCACAGTTTTACCACCCTGTTGGGAAATCTTTTCTTCCAAAATCCCCATAGCATCTTGGAAGTTATCAGCATAACCAATTTGGTCTCCAGTACCAAAATAAGCCACCATCTTCCCAGTAAAATCAACCTCGTCTAAATCAGGATAAACACCCTCCCAATCGCTTTGGAGTTCGCCAATATTCCAAGTTGGGGAACCAATAATCAGATATTCATACTCAGCAACATCAGCAATATCCGCCTGAGAAATATCGTGTAACCTCACGACATCACCACCAAAGGCATCACGAATGATTTCCGCCGCAGATTCAGTTTTCCCAGTTTGAGTACCGTAGAACAAACCAATTTTTTTTGACATTTTGACACCTGATAAATAGTTTTAAATGCAGTTGGAGGGTTGAAGTTTTACCCTGAGATATCTACCCAGTTTAATGAATATATATCTCAATAAGCTCTGAAGATATCTTAGCAGAGTTATTGCCATACTTTATCAGTAAAATAGTGTAAATTTTCGTAAACAGACACATATATAACCTCTAAAAAGCCTATAAATATTAGGTTTTAACCATGTGGGTAGTTGAAAATTTTAGAAAAATCAGAAAAATTTTTGGCTAAAATGCTAGTAAATCTCAATAAGACTGTGGTAGAGTGCAAACAGCTCACACAATGTTAATAAACCTTCCACATTTATTAGGCTGAATCCTGTTTTGAGATTTGGGACAACAAAACAGGAATTTGGCCATTTTTTGCAGGAGTACGTAAATTCAACTATCAGGTATGAAGGTTGGCTTGTTCTTGTAACCACGGATCTACAGGCTGTCCATCTTTGCGCCGTAGTTCAATTTCTACCACCATAAATAACTTCTTGGAAGGGGGCGCAGGCTTTTGATGGAAAATAATATCATAATCTAATGGATTATGTTTGCGTTCTTTGAGCCATTCCTGTACCTTGATTGTAGCAAAAAATGATTGCCCCTGGTCAAACAGCCGGGTAATCTGCATTTGTAATGTATAGGGATTAATGCGACCCATTTTTTAAATCCTCTGTGGATTAAACCTGATTCCTAGTTTATGTCACAGGCAGTAATAACAACTCCTAGAGTACGGTAAACTGTCATACCCAACCGATGATGTATTCGTTAAAATGAAAATGACCAACCTACTTGAGAGAACACCAGGATGGAAGTTGGATACAATGCTGATAAACGTAAATTGCTGTCATCTGTGTGTCACGGGGCAATTTTCTTTAGTACGACATTATTATCTATTGGGGTTCCCATTGTCATTAACTTAATTTCCGATGACCCAGTGGTGAAGAGTAATGCTAAAGAATCCATTAATTTTCACTTTAATGTTTGGTTTTGGGGAACCGTAATTGGAGTACCAATTGGGGTTATATCTTTTCTCACATTTGGCTTAGGGGGAATTTTGTTCTTTCCTCTGGTTGCATTAGGTTTTGCACTGCACTGGGGATTGACAATTTGGGCGCTGTTGCACTGTTTCAGTCAGCCCGATGAACCATTGCGGTATCCTTTTATTTTCCGAGTTTTCTAATGGTGTTTCATTCGATATTTTTCTCACAGAAGAGGAACACAGGTTAATATCCCTGTTCATTTTCCCATGAGATGGTTAAAATAATTGCTGTGTCTGACTTAGGACTGACGCAAGTTGGACACGAAATTAAATTATAAATTATAAATTATAATTTTATTATCTATAAATCATCAAATATATTCCCTCAATTCAGCCGCCAGTAAGAGGAAGACAATGATGAGAATTTTTATGCTGATAGGTATAAATATTCTACACCTGTAAGTATATGCCTCTTTACAAACTTGAAGAATTTGACCCTAACTACCGAGAAACATTTGGCGGTGATGACGTGAAAACCTTAGACCTTTACACTGAAGGCGGAGTTAGAGTTGGCTCAGTAGCTGATGCTTTAGTTGACCAAGAGGGACGTTTTCGGTATTTAGTTATTGACACCAGCTTCGACTCTGTGAGTAAGAAGATATTACTACCAATTGGGCTTTCTCACATTAATTATCCCGCCCAACGTGTTTATGTTGATGGACTGAGTAAAGAACAAGTTGAGTATTTACCTGAATACCAAGAAACTATCAATGTTGATGAGGATTATGAAAAAGAGGTGCGCCTTGTTTTTCGCCCTGAAAGTAGAGATATCTCTGAACAACAGGATATATCCCTTTACGAAAGAGAACCAGATTTATATAACTTAAATGAACAATATCATCAAACTCTCAGGCTATATGAAGAACGTTTGATTGCTAATAAGCATCGGGTCAAGACTGGGGAGGTAAAAGTTGGTAAGCACGTTGAAACACAAATTGCACAGGTGACAGTACCTGTGAAGAAAGAACGTGTTTTGATTGAGCGAGTTCTTCCCACAGAAATAGGAACAGTGGTAGACCCAAAAGCTCTTAAATTTCAAGAGGGGGAAATAGCACGGATAGAATTGTACGAAGAAAGGCCGGAAATTCGCAAAGAAGCCTTTGTACGGGAAGAAATTAGAGTTAAGAAGGTTGTAGACCGCCACACGGTAGAAGCACAAGACACCATTCGGCGAGAACAGTTAGATATAGATACTACGGGGGAATTACATATGGATGCAGCTAGTAGAAACCCTGAAGAAGCCTTTTGAGTAGCTAATTAGGGAATGTAATTTGGTGATTCATATCAAAGGTAGGTAGGGGAAATTTCGCCTCTACCTCTACTTTTATTGTTAATTTAACAGAAATATCAGAAATATAGCAATCCTAAATGATTCATGAACAATTTCTGTTCCCTGTTCCCTGTTCCCTGTTCCCTGTTCCCTTTCCTCATATATAACTTTTGATGTGATATCAATGTATTAATTCAGTCAATAGTAAGAGGGAAAATAGCTAATTAACCTTTATGTTATTCATTAACAGATGGTATGAAAACTCAAAGGTAAATGTCATGGCTCTTCACAGATTGGCAGATTTGGCTCCAAATTATCGTGAAACTATTCAAGGTAATGATATTCAAGGCTTAGGTGTCTACACAGACAGGACTGATGAAAAGATTGGTACAGTAACTGATGTTTTAGTGGATGAAGAGGGACATTTTCGTTATCTAGTTGTTGATTTAGGTTTTTGGATATTTGGTAAAAAAGTACTACTACCAGTTGGACGTTCCCGCATTGATCATGACGCTGGTCGCGTCTACGCCATTGGTATGACTAGGGAACAGGCGGAAAATTTACCGGAGTTTGAAGAAGGTAGAACACTTGATTATGACTATGAAGAACAGGTAAGGGGGGTTTATCGCGATACCACCCCCCATACTTACAACCGTGATACTTACACTTATGAACATGAACCTTCTTTGTACAAGCTAAATCAGCAAGACCATCAAACTCTACGATTGTATGAAGAACGGTTAATTGGTGAGAAAGTTCGCCAAAAAACTGGAGAAGTAGTAATTGGTAAGCACGTTGAAAGTGAAACTGTCCAGGTTTCAGTTCCCATAGAAAAAGAGCATGTTGTCATTGAACGTGTGACTCCAACAGATGTGGGTCAGGTTGTTCCTCCTAGCGAAGCTAATTTCCGTGAGGGGGAAGTTGCTCGTATAGAAATCTATGAAGAAACTCCTGAAGTTCGCAAAGAGGCTTTTTTACGGGAAGAAATTAAAATCGATAAGGTTGTAGAGCAAGAAACAGTTGAGACTCAAGACACTGTGCGCCACGAAGAGTTAGATGTTAATGCTCCTAATCTTCGCGTTGAGGAGCGCTAATCAATAATTACAACTAATAACCAATTAAACATCAGGTGCGGGTGTGGCTTTTTTAATAGTTACTAGGTTGAACTACTTCACTATCGATTCTCAGGCTATGGTGGTTTAAATACTCTACCATAGTCCTGATAACGGTGATGTAATCAAAACATTTTATCAAGAGTAAAGCTTATGTCTGAATATTTAAAACTGCAAAAAGCAGATGGTCAAAAAACATTAGATAAATTAACTGAAATAAAAACCCTGAATAACAATATGATTAAAAGTCAAACTGAAGTTGAGGAAGAAGATACTTTTCGTTTAATAGAAGAACGATTGATAGGTGATCATAAAAAATCCAAAGTTGGTGAGGTTATTATTCGCAAAGAAATTGAAACTCAGATCATACAAGTACCTGTGAGGCGTGAAAAATTAATTGTGGAACAAGTTTGTCCAGAGAATAAACGACTGGCAGAAATTGACTTGACGCAGGGTGAGATTTCTGGTCTTGAGTTCATCGAGGATGATAGACCATTAGGAACGGTTCTAAATACTCATGTAAATGTGAGTGGTGAATTCAGTTCCCCGAAAATTGCTAGTTTACTTTTAAATGCGATCGCTCAGGAAAAAAATCACGGCTGTGAGCAGGTAAAAATTACAATTGCTGTGACAAATGAGTCACTAAGGAAGAAATATCAGGAGTGGTTTGCTCGTTGTTCTAAAGGGGAGAAACCCCCCGGATCAAAATAAGCGGATAAACCTTATATAATGTCCGAGAATTCATACATAATAAACAGTTTGTATTGTCTCAGCTAAAACTAAAATACTGAATAAGAGCAAACATTTTTTATTGAGTTTGATTAAACGGACATGATATCAGTGAAAAAATTTTGGCAATCTTCAATTTTAGGGCTGCTATGGACTTTGATGACTGCTACCCCCGGAATGGGGGCTGAACGGATTAGCTTTTTTTACCCTCCTTTTGGGGAATTCTCCCTGAGTGTGGACTCATTAGCAATATTTGCTCAAAAAGGGAAAATCACTGATGAATTTTCCTTTTATGCGCGGCGGGTTAATCCCCAGCAACTAGCTCAATTACGAGAAGTGCTACAGCAGGAATTTAATGTTACTCCCACTCTTGTATCTCAGGTGACTTACTCACCTATAGGCGAAGACCTCATAGACCGTTTAGGGGGCTTAATACGCACGGAATCAAGGCAAAATGGCTTTTACGCCATCAGAGGTGCTTTAATACTAGCTGCTGCTTCTCCAGAAGGCTTAACAGTGGTGAATTTTCTGCGTCACTTTCCCTCCCCCACAGTACGGTTAAATTTTACAGAGGGGCTAAAGTTAGTTGATGATTTATCGCAGGTATTAGAGAAAAGGGATCAGGTTGTAACTTGGATTCAACAAGAAGCGATCGCCCATGGCGCGCCCATTAATTGGAAGCAACGGCCGGATTTAGCTGCATCTGGTCCGTTTACTTGGCGACGAACCGAATTGATACTCCGGGATAGATCCCGCAGTGTTCTTCGCATTATACCCACAGATATTTATCTACCACAAGGAACAGCGCCGCCTTTTCCTCTGATTGTGATTTCTCATGGTATTGCTTCTGACCGTTCTTCTTTTGCTTATTTGGCTGAACATTTAGCATCCCACGGTTTTGCTGTAGCGGTATTAGAACATCCGGGGAGTAATGCGGAACGTGTTCGGCGCTACTTGACGGGTTTGGCTGGGCCATTAGAAGCCGAAGAATTTATTCACCGACCTTTAGATATTAAGTTTCTCCTGGATGAACTTGAGCGCAGAGAAAAATCAGATCCTAACCTCCAAGGACTCAACTTTGAGCAAGTCGGAGTCATGGGACATTCTTTTGGTGGTTACACTGTGTTAAGTTTGGCAGGAGCCAAGATTAATTTTGACCAACTGCAACAAGATTGTAGTCCGAATATTTCCTCTTTTAATTTGTCTCTGTTTTTACAGTGTCAAGTTACGGAGTTAGAAGTTAAAGATTATGCACTCCAAGACGACCGTATTAAAGCTGTATTGGCTATTAATCCTGTATCTAGTTCAATTTTTGGTGAAAGTGAAATCAGTCAAATTCGAGTTCCTGTGATGCTGGTGGCGAATAGTCAGGATATTGCTACCCCCATTGTGTCTGAGCAGGTTCGGCCTTTTACCTGGTTGACTACTCCTAATAAGTATTTGGTATTAATTGAAAATGCTACTCATTTCAGTGCGATCGCCCAAATAGATGCAGAAAATAATGTTTTACCTATACCACCGGCTTTACTCGGTCCAAATCCTGCGCCAGCTTATTCTTACCTTCGGGCTTTGAATTTGGCTTTTTGGCAAACACACCTTGTCAATCGCCCCGAATATGCTTCTTATTTACTACCCTCTTATGCTGAATATCTCAGTCGATATCCTCTCAATCTCAGTGTGTTAAATTCTTCCTCAGCGGATCCATTGAGTCAAGCATTGCAAGAATTCAATCCTCGATTATCGAAAAAATGGGTTGAAACCCCCGTTGTTCTAAGACGGCTTTTCTTGATTCTTGGAAAAAAACTTGCCTAAAAAACAACAAAAAGCTAAAATGGAATGTTCGGCATAAGGCATCGGCACGACTTTAAATGGACAGGGAGTGACTATAAGACTGCTTCAGCAGCGCGTTACTGTGAACTGTCAAGAATCACCGAGCTTCAAGATCGGTGAGTATGTCAAAAATGCTAAAATCCTCTCGTAAACAGTGAGGATAACTTAATGCCAGTTGCTGCTAACTCTATTAAGTTTGGTACAGACGGTTGGCGGGGGGTGATTGCTGATGAGTTCACCTTTGAACGCCTAGCATTGGTGGCACCAGTTGCCGCTAAAGTGTTATATAATACATATAACTCTACAGTTGGCAGCAAAACTATTATTGTCGGCTATGATCGCCGCTTTATGGCCGAAGACTTTGCCCGCACTGTGGCTGATACTGTCTCCGCTGTCGGCTTTGATGTTTTACTCAGCGAAACCTACGCCCCAACTCCGGCTTTTAGTTGGGCGGCTAAAGAACTTAATGCTTTGGGGGCTCTAGTTATTACAGCCAGTCATAACCCCGGTACATATTTAGGTCTAAAAGTCAAGGGTTATTTTGGGGGTTCAGTACCACCAGAAGTGACAAAAGAAATTGAAACTTTATTATCTGCGGGTGTACCACGAGCAGCTAAACCCGGGAAACAAGATATATTTAACCCCTGGCCTAGTTACATCACAGCCTTAAAAGGTAAAGTTAATATTGCCCAGATTCAAGAGGCGATCGCCTGTGGTAAACTGACATTATTCGCCGATGTCATGCATGGTGCGGCAGCGGGGGGATTAGGAAAATTACTCCAAGATGGGGTTCAAGAAATCAACAGCAACCGCGATCCTTTATTTGCAGGAGGAGCGCCAGAACCTTTACCAAAATACCTATCTGGTTTATTCTCAGTCATTAAAAGCCACCGCCAAACAGACACATCAGGTTTAACGGTGGGATTAGTATTTGACGGGGACTGCGATCGCATCGCCGCAGTAGATGGAAAAGCTAACTTTTTGAGTTCCCAAATCTTAATACCTATACTAATCCACCACCTTACCCAAAGGCGGGGTTTTACAGGTGAAATCGTTAAAACTGTCAGTGGTTCAGATTTAATTCCCCGGGTAGCAGCACTGCATAATTTACCAGTTTTTGAAACAGCAGTGGGATATAAGTACATCGCTGATAGAATGTTAGCAGCACAGGTGTTGTTAGGTGGTGAAGAGTCGGGAGGAATCGGCTATGGTAGTCATATTCCCGAACGTGATGCACTGCTATCAGCATTGTATGTTTTAGAAGCTATTGTATCATCTGGTCTCGATTTAAGCGATTATTACCGGGATTTACAACAGAAAACAGGTTTCACCTCCGCTTATGACCGCATTGATTTACCTTTAGCTAGTATGGCAGTGCGATCGCGTCTTTTACAACAACTGGAAACCGAACCATTAAGGGAAATTGCGCTCAAAGCAGTAGTTGATTGTCAAACCATAGACGGTTATAAATACCGGTTAGCTGATGACAGCTGGTTAATGATTCGGTTTAGCGGTACTGAACCGGTGTTACGTCTGTATTGTGAAGCAGCAACACTTGAGGAAGTACATCAAACCTTGGCTTGGGCAAAAAATTGGGCGACCTAAACTGTTAAATGAATATATGACTAAAATAATGGTAGTAGCTACGGGTAACCCCGGTAAGCTCCGGGAACTACAAGTTTATCTAGCTAATTCTGGTTGGGAATTAACCCTCAAACCACCAGAATTAGAAGTTGCAGAAACCGGTACAACTTTTGCGGATAATGCTTGTCTCAAGGCCTCCCAAATTGCTCAAGCTACGGGACAATGGGCGATCGGTGATGATTCTGGTTTAGAAGTAGATGCTTTAAATGGCGCACCAGGGGTTTATTCTGCACGTTATGGTCAGAGCGACTCAGGTCGCATTGCTAGGTTATTACAAGAGTTAGGTAACTCAGAAAATCGCCAAGCTCAGTTTGTCTGTGCAGTGGCGATCGCTCGTCCTGATGGTAAAATAGTCTTACAATCCACTGGGGTATGTCGCGGCGAAATTCTCCATACACCCAGGGGTGAGGGTGGTTTCGGCTACGACCCTATATTTTACGTTCCTGAGCAACAATTGACTTTTGCGCAAATGTCACGGGAGGTAAAAGGGTCAATTAGCCATCGGGGTCTTGCTCTAAAGGACTTGGTTCCTCAGTTGGTAGATTTAGGAGCTTAAAAATCTCACTGAAGACTGTAGTGGTTCTAACTTGAGTAGGATAACTAGATTTTGACGATTGTTGAAAATGAAGTTAAAACTTATTCAGGTAAAGATATGAAGTCTTTGGCAAAAGTCACCTTTATGCTACTATTTAGCAGTATGGCTGTTACTGCTTTCAATCCCATGTTTCGGGTTGTAGCTCAAGAAGGGGAAACCTCCCCACAGCAACCCGGTCTTAGTCAAGAGTCAGACCAACCAGAGCAAAGTACATCTACCCCTGAAGCTACTGTTAATCAACAGCTAGATGTTAAAGTAGAAGCAGAAAATGAAATTGAAACAGAATCCGCACCTCCCGCACATATGATGACTACCCCAGAGAGTGGGGGTGAAGCTGGATCTGATTAAGTAGTACTTTGTCTGGGTCTAGAAAAATTCTCAAGCAAAAGGGGACAGCCAGATGCACAATTTTGATTATGTCATTCTGGGGGGCGGATTAGGTGGAATTTCCGCCGCAGCTTGTTTAACTAAGCAAGGATACAGGGTAGCTGTTTTAGAAAAACATTACCTACCTGGCGGGTGTTGTCACACTTTTGATTATGGTGACTATAGTTTTTGCGCTAATGTCCATTATATATCTCAATGCGCACCTAGTCAAACCATTGGGCAATTTCTCAACTACATTCAGCGCCATGTCCCCTTTAATAGCCTTGACCCAGACTGCATAGACCGGATAATTACACCGGAGGTAGATTTTCAAATTCCTTTAGGATGGGAAAACCTGCGATCGCGTTTACTCTCCACCTTTCCCGATGAAACAACTGCTATTAATGGCTACTGTGACACAATTGCGCAGATCCATCAGGAAATGCGTAGCCTAGGGGGGGAAATACGTTGGTATAATCAAAATTGGTCAGACTGGTTGAAGTTACCTAAATATTTCCATTTATTTAGAAAGCGCAACTGGACTCTACAAGACTTATATGACCATGTGGGTTTATCACCCAAATTACAAGCAGTGCTAGGGGGACAAAGTGGTGATTATGCACTACCACCTCATGAAATCGCCTTACTGATCCACACTTCCCTAGTTTGGGATTACTCAGAAGGCGCTTACTATCCTCAATACCATTTTAAGCAGTTTGTAGATAGTATTACAGATGCGATCACCCAAGGGGGAGGTGTAATTAAATATTCAACTCCTGTCCAGCATATTGAAGTTAATCAAAAGCAAGTACAATGGGTAACTGCTGGTGGTGAAACCTACCAAGCTAGTAAGGGCTATATTAGCGACCTTGACCCCAAATTAACAGTAGAGTTAATCCACGACACCACAGCTTTGAGCTTAAGGGAACGTCAACGCCTTACCAATTACGAATACTCAACTAGTGCATTTAATATTTACCTGGGTTTAGATAGTCGCTTTCAACCAGAAAATTATAGGATTGGTAACTGGAATATTTGGTATTATCCCACAGGAGACTTAAACAGGGAATATCAACGCCAATTTCAGGGAGACCTCAGCCAACCTTGGATTTTCCTATCTTGTCCCACGATGAAATCTAGAGATAACGCCGGAATAGCTCCACCAGGTCATCATATCTTAGAAATTGCCACTGTCTGCCCTTACGAACCATTTAAACATCTGCAAGACACCAACCACCAAGGCTATAAAGCCAAGAAACGGGAAGTTTACCAGCAGATCATGACCAGTGTTCGAGATTTAATTCCCGATGTAGACCAGTACGCGCGCATGAAGGTTTCTGGTACACCCACCACCAGTGAATTTTATCTCGGACAACCCCAAGGTAATATTTATGGTGCAAAGTTAGTACCTGAACAAGTGGGGTTAAATCGGTTAGGATATATTACAGAGTTGCCTAACTTGTTTCTTGTGGGGGCTACTGCTGGCTATCCTAGTGTACCAGGGGTAATTGGTAATGGCATGGATGTTGTGGAACTGATCACAGGACAAGGAGTTAGGGGAGAGGTTCCGGCTTTGTTTTCGGCGAAAATCAGCAATATTCAGCATAGCTGGGAATGATAATATATTCTAGTTAATGCCATAATTCCCGCATTCAATGAACAAGGCACTGGATGAAACGCTGTCAATGGAAGTTGCGCAAAATATTAAAAGTAAGGCTCGTCAGCCCTTTGATAATGCTTATAGGGCGCTGTTAGTTACAGATCAGGCGAACTATGTCCAGGGGTTTTTGGCTATAGGGGGCAAACCTTACCAACCTATTGAACATGGTTGGCTAGAGTTGGCTGATACCTCTGGGGAGGACTCTCTAATTAAGATTATAGATCCCAGTCTACCACACCTAAACAAAAAAACTCAAGAACTGTGGTACTTTGCCGCCCAAAGTTTTACCAGGAAACAATTAAAAGCGATTATTGAGGAATCACAGGAAGATTATCCGGAGGATGACCCATTACCGGTTTATGGGGATGCACCCTATGAGTATTATGGTAATGTGATGTTGGGTGGTGGCGAATATTTAGCAGCTTACCAAGCTGCACAGGCTAAGTGTCAAGAACTCAGAGAATCACTGGCATGAGTCAAACTGGTTTAAATTTATTAGCAATATCTATATTTCTCATGACCCTATCAGTCTTGTTAGGGCCATTAATTCATTTGTCCCCCGCAGTACCAGCGATCGCCACCTTTAGTATTTTGGGAATAGTCACTTTTGACAGTTTTAGTTTACAAGGGCGGGGTGGTACTATAGTTTTAGATTGGATTGCCAGTTTTTCTCCCCAACACCGCGATCGCATCATCCACCACGAAGCTGGTCATTTTCTGGCTGCACATCTGCTGAATATCCCTGTAACTGGTTATACTCTCACTGCTTGGGATGCTTGGAAACAAGGACAACCAGGACAGGGGGGTGTGACATTTGATGATGCGCAATTAGCATCGCAATTAGAACGGGGGACAATTAGCGCTCAAATCCTTGACCGCTATTGTACAGTCTGGATGGCGGGTATTGTCGCCGAAACTTTAGTTTTTAATGATGCACAAGGCGGTACTGACGATCAAACAAAGTTAGCGGGAGTTTTAGCAGGTTTGGGCTTTTCTGCTTCAGCTAGTGAACAGAAACAACGATTTCATCTGCTACAAGCAAAGACTTTATTACAAGCAAATTGGTCTAGTTACGAAGCCTTAGTAAAATCTATGCAAGACGGCGCATCTGTCAGAGATTGTCAGCGGATCATTGCCACAGCTGAATCATCATCACCTATACTATAGATGCTCCTGGTGATAGCGCCAGCACTGCTGTTGAAAAGCAGTAGAATAGATACCTGTCGGTGGGCTGTTAGTCACTTATGGCGTAGATACTCTATCCTGGGGCATATTTTTTGTGTAAAAACAAGTATTAAGACGACTTTTTCAACCCATGGCTTCCACTCCCCAGAAACTTAGCGGTAATGCAATTCGCGATTCATTCCTTGACTTCTTCGCCCAACGAGGACACAAAATCTTACCCAGCGCCTCCCTCGTTCCTGAAGATCCCACCGTACTGCTAACTATTGCGGGGATGCTACCATTTAAACCCATATTCCTGGGACAGCGCACACCGGAATTTAACCGCGCTACCACATCTCAAAAGTGTATCAGGACTAACGATATTGAAAATGTCGGTCGCACTAAACGCCATCATACATTTTTTGAAATGTTGGGTAACTTTAGCTTTGGTGACTATTTTAAAGCACAGGCGATCTCTTGGGGGTGGGAGCTATCCACAAAAATCTTTGGTTTACCACCAGAGCGCCTAGTGGTTAGCGTCTTTCAAGAAGATGACGAAGCCTATAATATCTGGCGCGATAACATCGGCGTACCAGTAGCTAGAATTAAGCGCATGGGTGAAGAAGATAACTTTTGGGTATCTGGTCCTACGGGTCCTTGTGGTCCTTGTTCAGAAATTTATTATGATTTTCACCCAGAACGGGGAGATGAAAATATTGATTTAGAAGACGATACCCGGTTTATTGAATTTTACAACCTGGTGTTTATGCAATATAACCGGGATGCATCGGGTAATTTAACCCCACTGCAAAATAAAAACATTGACACCGGTATGGGTTTGGAAAGGATGGCGCAAATCCTGCAACAAGTCCCCAATAACTACGAAACTGATTTAATTTTCCCGATTATTGAGAGCGCAGCCCAAATTGCTGGAATAAATTACCACAGTAGCGATGAAAATACCAAAGTTTCCCTCAAAGTCATTGGTGACCATGTACGATCTGTAGTCCACATGATTGCTGATGAAATTCGCGCTGCTAATGTGGGACGTGGTTATGTGCTACGGCGCTTAATTCGCCGGGTAGTCCGTCATGGGCGCTTAATTGGTATTAATGGGGAATTTATCACCCAAGTTGCAGAAACGGCAATTTCTCTTTCAGAATCAGCTTACCCCAATGTGCGTCAACGGGAAGCAGCAATTAAAGCCGAACTGCAACGAGAAGAAGCCAATTTCCTCAAAACTCTAGATAGAGGGGAAAAACTACTCGCGGAAATTATTCAAGAGGTGAAAGCCCAAGGTAAAACTCAAATTAGCGGCGAAAGAGCTTTTACTTTATATGATACCTTTGGTTTCCCCTTAGAACTTACCCAAGAAATCGCCGCCGAAAATCATCTGACTGTGGATGAAGCTGGTTTTGATGCTGAAATGCACAAACAGGTAGAACGAGCTAAAGCTGCTCACGAAACCATTGATTTAACTGTGCAAGGTTCTTTAGACAAGTTAGCTGAACATATCCACGCTACGGAATTTTTAGGTTATACTCAACCCGCTTCCACTGCTAAAGTAGAAGCCATATTAATAGATGGTATTGCCCAAGAGGAAGCAGAAGCTGGAACAGAAGTTCAAATTGTCCTCAATCAAACCCCATTTTATGCCGAATCTGGGGGGCAAATTGGCGATCGCGGTTATGTCTCCGGTGATGGTGTGTCGGTGGGGGTTACAGAGGTGAAAAAAGAATCTGACTTTTTTATCCACTTTGGCCGCATAGAACGGGGTACAATCCGAGTAGGAGATACTGTCACGGCTCAAATTGATCGCGCCCGTCGTCGTCGCGCTCAAGCTAATCATACCGCTACACATTTACTGCAAGCGGCTCTCAAGAAAATCGTCGATGATGGTATATCTCAAGCTGGTTCCCTGGTCTCCTTTGACAGGTTGCGGTTTGACTTTAACTGTCCCCGCGCTTTGACATCAGAAGAAATTCAACAAATTGAAGAACAGGTAAATACCTGGATTGCCGAAGCACATCCAGCTAACATAGAAGTGTTACCTTTAGCAGAAGCCAAGGCTAGAGGTGCTGTGGCTATGTTTGGGGAAAAATACGGCGAACAAGTGCGGGTAATTGACTTTCCCAGTGTCTCTATGGAACTGTGCGGCGGTACCCATGTCAGTAATACCGCGGAAATAGGCAGCTTTAAAATTATCTCAGAGGCGGGTGTGGCTTCTGGGGTGCGGCGCATTGAGGCGGTTTCTGGTCCGGCTATCTTGGATTATCTCAATGTTCGTGATACAGTGGTTAGGGATTTAAGCGATCGCTTTAAGGTTAAACCCGAAGAATTACCAGAGCGGATCACGACACTGCAAACTGAACTCAGAAACGCTGAGAAAGAACTAGCAACCCTGAAATCACAGTTGGCGATCGCAAAATCTGACAGTCTACTGCAAAAAGTGGAATCTGTAGGGGATTATCAGGTATTAGTGGCGCAGATGGAAGAGGTTGACCCAGAATCATTAAAAACTGCTGCTGAAAGGTTACTACAAAAAATGACTCATGGTGCAGTGGTATTGGGTTCTATTCCTGAAGCTGGTAAAGTCAGTATAGTTGCAGCCTTCAGCCCCGAAGTCAATAAAAAAGGACTCCAAGCAGGTAAATTCGTCGGCGCTATAGCCAAAATTTGCGGTGGTGGTGGTGGTGGAAGACCAAATCTAGCCCAAGCTGGGGGACGGGAAACTAGTAAATTACCGGAAGCTCTAGCTAAAGCCGAAAGTGATTTAAAATCAGCCTTGATTTAATTTCTGAGGTCACCCACTGCGGTGCGATCGCTATGGGAAATATACCTTAAATTACCAGTATACCAATAGGGAGATTAACATTAAAAACCTTTTATTGCAGGCATTTAGCAGCCATATTCTCCCTCATCTTCTAGACCTCATGTAACAAAACGTGAGTTTTACTAAGGGTTTTTACTCCAGCCATTACTGGTCTGGTTCGATTCCCAGAGCTTTCAATTGTGCTTCCAATTGGGCGGTGCGTTCCTTGGCTGCGATCGCCTCCTGTTGAGCTAATTGAGCTTGTTCCCTAGCTAACTGAGCGCTTTCTGTCCCAGTGGGTAGCACATCCCCATTTTGATCACACCACCGTAACCAAATATCCTCTTTACCTTCAAACACCCCCGACCACAAAGTTAAGCCTATACCAATTTCTGCAAACCAGAAATTATGCATTTCTAAATACTGTCTAATATTCAGTTGATAAGCGCGCAGTGGTTGCTCCCCCAGCATTTGCAAAGGGTCAAACACTGCGTAGTAGGGAACCCCCATTCTGGCGTAATCTTTCAATTTAGAACCCAATTCGTTTCCTTCCCGGTTGGAAACTATTTCTATAACCACATCTGGAGTTTTGCCAAATTGCCAAACAAAATAACTGCGGTTCTTTTTTTCTCCCCAATCCGAAGGCATGGTAACATCAATACTGAGGAACACATCAGGGACAAGGGGAGGTAAACCAATACTGTAAAACACCCCGACATTAGCAGCAGCTATAAAATTTTGTGTTTCTGCGGGTGGAACCCAACCGTTGTATAATACCTCTGTTAATAAGCGCTGTTGTTTTTCTGACAGGAAATTATCCACTGGTGTATCATCTTCAGTAACAATATGGGTGATATCTGGTTCAGGTGCAAGCTCAGTTGACAATATTTCTTTTACCATGATGTCTGCTACCTTCATCTACGGGGCTATTGATGAGAATTAACTGGCTGTTTCAGGTGGCGCAAAGGCTCAAAGAATGGCGGTTAGGTAAGTTGATTTTGGCTCATCTTCAAATTAAGCAACTCCGGGTATTTATATAGCAGTGTTAGCTTTAATGATAATGTTATATTTAGTATAGCATCAATTAACTAAGGTTTTGTATTCGGTCATCTTGATATTTCTTGACAAAAATACGTGTTTTCACCAGTAAGATGAAGGAACTTGATCAACAAAGAGTTGAGATTTTTTTAGATAAATGGCAAGGATCTAGTGGTAATGAAATAGCTAACAAAGACTCATTTTGTTTAGATTTATGTACGGCTTTAGGTGTCCCACCTCCACCCCATCAAGGTAGGGTTCCCGGTGACCGATATTGTCTGGAAAAAAATGTTAAAATGCCCCAGTGTACAGGAAACATCAAACAGGGGCGCATTGATTTTTATAAACAAGGACATTTTATTTTAGAAGCCAAACAGGGAAGTATAAAATCTGGGAATAGTACACCCAAACGCGGCACGAGGGCTTATGATCAATATATGCAAAAGGCATTTATTCAAGCCACTGCTTATGCACCCCATTTACCGGTCAAGCCACCATTTTTATTAACTTGTGATATTGGTGACCATTTTGAGTTATGGATGGGATTTAGTGGTGATTATGGCGGTTATGGAGCCAGACAAATTATTAAACTAAATGATTTATTAAAACCTGATATTTTTGATTTATTTGTTGATATTTTTACGCAACCCCAAAAGCGCAACCCAGAGAAAATTAGAGCCAAAGTAACACGAGATGTGGCGGGTGATTTAGCTCAGTTAGCCTATTGGTTAGAAAAACAGCAACATCACCCCCAAGAAGTGGCTAATTTTTTGATGCGTTGTATATTTACCATGTTTGCAGAAGATGTGCAACTACTCAAAAGAGGGGTATTTACTGAAGCATTAACCCAAAGATGGCTATGTCAACCCAGCAGCTTTAAGCCAGAGATTGAAACTTTATGGCGCACCATGGACGAAGGGGGAACTTTTGGTTTTGATAGTATATTAAGATTTAACGGTAGTTTGTTTACAAATGCCACAGCTTTTGATTTACCAAAGTCCCAATTAGAGGTATTATTACAAGCAGCTAAAAGAGATTGGAGCCGAGTAGAACCGGCAATTTTTGGAACTTTATTAGAAAGGGCTTTGGATACCAAAGAACGCAGTAAGTTGGGCGCACATTATACGCCGCGTTCTTATGTGGAAAGGTTAGTACGTCCAGTGGTGATAGAACCATTACGCCAAGACTGGTTAGAAACAGAAATTGTGGTAGACCAGTTATTGAAAGTTCCAGGGGACTTAGAACCAACTGCGACCCAGAAAAAGAAAGCGGTAGAATTAATCAGAGAATTTCTGCAAAAGTTGAGAACTATTAAAATTCTTGACCCTGCTTGTGGTTCTGGTAACTTTTTGTATGTCACCTTGGATTTACTAAAAACTCTGGAAGCGGAGGTTATTCGCCGCATAGCTGATATTACCGGACAATATCAATCTAGTGTTTTAGACCAAGTTAATGTTTCTCAGCTTTTAGGCATTGAAGTAAATCCCAGAGCTGCTAGTATTGCCGAATTAGTCATCTGGATTGGTTATTTACAATGGTATTTTAAACAATTTGGCAACACTTCGCCACCGGAACCAGTGTTACAGAAATTTAATAATATTGAATATCGAGATGCGGTGTTAGGTTGGGATAGCAAAAAACCCGCCATTGACCCCACCACTCACCAAACCCGCACCCGTTGGGGTGGACGTACTATGAAGCACCCAGTGACTGGGGAAGATGTTCCAGACCCTCAAGACCAAATCCCTATTTATAGTTATAGTAATCCGCGGATGGCAATATGGCCAGAGGCTGATTATATTGTCTCCAACCCGCCGTTTATTGGTAATGCCAGAATGCGGGAATTATTGGGTGATGGTTATACTGAAACTTTGCGTCAAGTATATCAAGATGTACCGGATAGTGTTGATTTTGTCATGTATTGGTGGCACAAAGCCGCAGATTTAGTCAGAAAGGGTCAGGTAAAGCGCTTTGGTTTGATTACGACTAATACTATTAGTCAGGTGCGGTTAAGGAGTGTGATAGAATATCATTTAAAACAAAAGCACCCCATTAAGTTAATTTTTGCCATTGCTGACCACCCTTGGACTGATGACGGTGCTGCTGTGCGGATTGCTATGACCGCGGCGGAGTTGGAAGGTTCCCCAGTGTCTCAGGTGGTGCAATTGGGGGAGGTAGTTTTGAAGGGGGAGGGAGAAACCCCGGAAGATACGGCAGATTTAATTGATATTGCATGGCAAAATGTCGGGGTGATTTTTAGTAATCTCCGAAGCGGTGCTAATCTTACTAATATCCAACCTCTCAAAGCAAATGATCAACTTTCCAGCCGCGGTATGATGCTTTTTGGTTCTGGGTTTATTATAGAACCAGTTGATTTTACTAAAATTGAGTCAGAAATATTATTTACTTACACTAATGGGAGAGATATATTGCAACGCTCTCGCCATGTCAAGATTATTGATTTCTTTGGTCTGAGTGTAACCGAAGCTGAAAAACTTTATCCTCAAGCATATCAATGGGTTTTAGAGAAAGTCAAACCAGAACGAGATGCTAATCGTGATCAAAATTTACGCAAAAACTGGTGGGTATTTGGTCGCCCTAGACCTGAACTTAGGCTAGCATTGCAAGATATACAGCGATATATTATCACTGTAGAAACAGCTAAACACCGGGTGTTTATATTTTTAGCTCAAGGTGTTATTCCCGATAATAAACTAATTGCGATCGCTCTTGATGATGCCTACTTTTTAGGTGTTCTTTCCAGTAAGATTCATGTTAATTGGGCTTTAGCAGCAGGTGGGACATTAGGTATGGGTGGAGTTTATGTCAAAACAAAATGCTTCGACCCTTTCCCTTTCCCCGAACCCACAGCAGAACAAAAACAAAAAATCCGCGACTTAGGGGAAAAACTAGACGCACACCGCAAACAAGTACAAAGCCAACATCCTGATGTGACAATTACCGGGATGTATAACCTCCTAGAAAAATTACGCGCTGGGGAACCCTTCACAGATGCCGATAGAAAATATAATAATAAAGCCTTAGTGTCCATCCTCAAATCAATTCACGATGACCTAGACGCGGCGGTTTTTGCTGCTTACGGATGGTCACCGAATCTCAGTGATGAGCAAATTATCACCCAATTAGTCGCCCTCAACGCTGAACGCGCTGGGGAAGAACGAAATAATTTAATTCGGTGGTTGCGTCCCGAATATCAAGCACCCCATGAAGTGAATACCCAAGTAGCCATTGCAGGTATCACCACAATCCCAGAAACTACGATTACACCCACACAGCAGCAACCATTCCCCAAAAAATCCAAAGAACAACTTGCAGCCATTCGGGATTTATTACGCACTCATGGCGGTGATTGGACTCTAGAACAAGTCATGAAACAGTTTAAACTTACGCCGGGACAAAAGCAAGTCATTGGCGACCATTTAGAAAGTTTAGAATGGTTCAACATTCTAGTTAGCTCCCATGACCATGGCGTGACACGCTGGCGCTATGTAGAAACAGACTCAGCAGCTTGACAAATCACCATAATATGTGATAGGTACTTATTACAACTATAATGAACAATTTCTAATCCTGCCGTTGCTAACTCCTCCATCAGTTCCGGTATCTGATGTTTATGGTGTCTCCAAATAGTCACCTCTTCATCTGCCAAAATTTCCACAGTTTTATCTATACCTAACTGCCTGAAGTTTATAGCATAGTGGCGATGAAATTTAATATTAGCTGTAACGCTATCTGTTATACTATCATACTTTCTCACAAGCTGGCAATCCTCCGCAGCTATGCCTAACTTGTCAGTCACCCATTTGTATATTCCGTCTACATGATACTTCAAACCACCCCGAGCTATTCCATCCCATTGGCAATTAGCACCAATTTCGTTAGTGAACACCAGCAAATCATTTTGGTTCATGCTGTGTCGGAAGTTTTGTAAGGCTTTACTTCTGTCTTGATGATTGCCAATAGTTACACCTAAATGTAAAAATATCTTAGGTATATCCTCACTCCCTAAAATCTCCGGGGAAATAGGAGTATTTTCTATATCAACCGTGTAACTCTCAAACTGAACTTGGGGAAACCATTGAGTCAAGTTGGCTTTTGAGACACTCAAAAGTTCCTGGCTAATATCCCAGGCAATATATTTATTTATCCTACCTAATTTAACCAGTCGGGAAATAAATTTTTTCACTGGGTAAGAATTACCAGCACCTACATCTATAATATTTATCCTCTGGTAATTCTCAGAGCTATCGCTTGAGGTTAGCCATTGAGAGCCATTACCATTAATATAGTCAAAATTGTCCTGTAATAAATCAATGTCTACGTTGGCAGGTTGAAACCATTGAGGGATAAGATATTTTTGATAAAAACTATGCCATATTTTACCACCTGGACCTTTGTAACCATACTTTAAAGGTATTTCCCGTTTGAGTTCTAATGAGTGAACTAACTCTGAAAGTTCTCCATGGGAAAAAATAGAGTTTAACTCTAGACTTGGCTCTACTAAACGAGTTGTATCTAGGAAAGGTTGGGAATTACTATAGGTTTTTTTAGGTATCATTAGTGATGAGAATTTGAGGATCTAAATCAAGACTATAACTATAGAGGTTACGACTGCCAAAGTTAAATATCATATCATGACCGGGTAATTACTGATAATGAAATCTATCAACCATGTTTAATGTGGTGTGTTCCGGTGAATTATCACTTTCTCCAGGTCATCCAAACCCGGTTAGCGGTAACACACCCTACTGAATATTGACTGTCAGACAGCAATCAAAATAATCCCCGATAGTGAATAAACACTACAATTGCAGACCAAGACCCCAAGGTAACTTTTATTGCTACTAATAAATTAAGCAAGGGAATCGCGCCACCACTAAAAAGTGTCCCCAATTCTCCGTGGGGTAATTCAAATCCACTCAATGTTATCACTGCTAAGACAATAAAAACCAGCACCGAAATCTTCTCCCACATAGTAGCTTTCCAGCGCTTGTAAATCCCTTGCATCCATTGGGGTGAGGAGGTAATGGCTACTAAGCCGATCGCTGTTCCCCCCGCTACCCCAGCGGCGAAACCACCCCCAGGACTCAGGTGTCCTCTAATTGCTAGTTCGATACCTACTAACGCAGATATAGTCGCCCCCAAACGCGCCAGAACAATTGATGGTTGGTCTTGTAACTGAGAAATTTCTGATAAAGGTTTTTCATCAGCTAACAGATACCGCGCCCCCATGATGGCGATGGTAAATACTACTACTTCAAAGATTGTGTCATAAAGGCGATTTCTGAGAATAATCCCGGTGACTGCATTGGGTATACCACTATCTTTGACAATGCATGCAACTACAGACATATCTCCTAAATCCTTGAGGGAATTGGGGATAAGTAACAGGATACAGTAAAAGGCTATGCCAGCGGCAATGTAAACCCATTTCATAGCTAGTTGTCCTTTATTTCAGTAAATTTACATAGGATATAGTTGTCAATGGTGAGGAAATCTCTGCATTGATGATTTCATAGATGCGTTGAATTCTAGTCACAGTGTGATAGGGTTGGCTTTGCTCCCCAGTCTCATCCCCTTGGTCACAGGTGGCATGAATTTCTTTATCTAGAAGAGCCTTGTGTAATTCATTGCTATCAATATAAGTAATTAACTCAATACGCATATAGTGTTTACGAAAAATTCGGCGTAATTCCTCCATCAATGGTTGAAAATGGTCTTCCCCATCTGCGATTACCCCCAGACGCAAAACCAAAGATGAACGCACGGCGATCGCATATAGAGTAACAGCTAGAAAAGTCCCCATTAAAGCTTGGGTCAGAGCCACATCTGCTGCGCCCAGAACAGCAAACACCAAAGCCGCCACAGCGCCCAATATTCCCTGAACAACCAAAGCATTGTATGGGTTAACCTGAAGTACCACCATCAAGGCGGATAAGGGTAACAGGGCGGTGATTATATAGACATAATTATCATTCATGGTCAAGCTCGCTAGTAGAACAGTATGCCAACACATAGCCCAAGACTGTATTCCAAATTGCCAAGGAGATAAGACCCAACAGCAGCAAAGGCCATTCACTGGGTATTTTCAGCAGCAGTCCGAAAACAATACTCATAGAGCCGAGGGTATCCGCCACCGAAAGACTATGGAGCTTAAATAATACCGAGCGATGACCCAGTAGGGGGAAGGTTCCCCAAAACCAAAATGCGATGCCTAAACCTATGCAAATGTAACTAACTATCTCTATCATAAATTACCCATGCGCTTCAGTAGATGTGCCAATAACATTAATCCGGCATTACCCACACTCAGGATAATAATCCCCACCACGCCAATCATCCAATCATCACGTAAGACGGATACCATCAGAATCATAATTGATGTTTTGGTGGCAATACTGGCAAAAGCTAACATTTTTTGCCAAATATCATCATCTTGCCAAGCCTCATACATGGGTATGAGCAAAGCCAAAATCATGGCAATCATTACCGGATTCATCCCTGTGTCCTCCGTCTTCGGACTCGGTGTACCTCATACCACCCCTGTTCATGATATTTCAACACAATAGTTTTAGGTGTAAAAGTAATCAAGAAGATATCCAGGAAAATCAGCCCCGGGGTGCGTTGGGGTTTAACTCTTTCAATAATTACATCTTCGTGATTATGAGGGCGGAAAATTATTTCCACCGCCTCAACATACGCCTGGGGAATAGCCACAAGCACCTCACCCAGAACACGCAACCAATCCCTTAATGCTTCTGGTACTCTCTGACGACCTGGTAATAACAGTGCAACGATCACACCAATAATGATATTTGCCACACTCAAATCCGAGGTGAGCAAAAACCAAATAGTCAGTCGTAAAATTAGATTTAGATGCCCAATCATGGTAGTATCATCCCCAACAATAGGAGCAACATCAGAGTCATGACACCAATCAGATGTTCAAATTGCTCAAGTACACGTGGCAAACTTACTACTAACCGCTGAAAAACCCAAATATAAGCTACCCAGGCAACGCCAATGATCCCTAGGGCTTTGATTATATTTGGTACTGTGTATGCATCGTCATATACCCCAATCCCCCCAATGATTCCCCCTGTTAAGATGATGATCGGTAGCCATAAACCAGGGGGAATCTCCACTTCTTTCTTGTGGGGTAGAAAAATGAATTTGGCATAAACTATAGCTGTTCCCACAGCCCCAATATTCATTAATATCTCTTGCCAAGGTAGGACATTTTTCAATGTCAACATTTTAGCCCCAAAACCTACTAACAAGGGAAAGCCGGAAATTGACAAGCTACCAATAACTAAGGGAATCCAGATCCTAGTATTCATGGGCTGCGATCGCAGTTCCTGGAAATTGCGGCTGGGTAAGTTCCCTGCAATCAGGAACAACAAAGACTTGACCAGCCCATGGCCTAGGGCATAAACACCACCCACCGCCGGCGCTGCTAGAATCCATCCCAATTGAGAAACAGTACTAAATGCCAGGGTGCGCTTGGTATCTTTTTCAAAGATGGCATAAGTTACCCCCAGTAGGGCTGTCCCCACGCCAAACATCCTAACAATGGGTTCAACCTCACTCACCATTAATGCACAGCGCACTAAGGCAAAAACACCAGTTTTAACCACCACTCCTGATAACATAGCTGATACCGGTGTTTCTGATTCTGAGTGGGTCAAGGGTAACCACAGTCCTGATACAAAGACCCCTCCTTTTGTCAAGAGTCCGAGAAAAATCAGGGCGATCGCTGTGTTAGGTGCTGTACTCAACCCAGTAAAACTAAAGGAACGACTGGCTTGATAAACCAAAGCCGCCCCCACCAGATAAAACAGCATTGCCGTGTTACTGACAAACAAATAACGCAGCGCTACCCATATTGAGCGTTGACTACGGGGATAGGAAATCAGAAGAAAGGCTGCAATACCCACCACCTCAAGGGCTACATATAAACTGATGAAATCCGCACAGCTAAACGCCGCATTAACGCTACCATGTAAGATGATAACCTGAGTATAAAAAAACGCTGTCTTCTGTTTCCCCCAACAGTAGAGGATCACTGCTGTCGTTACCAGAGCATTAGTTAATATCAAGTAAGCACTTAACTGATCAACCAGTAATGTCACTCCGAAATTATCGAGTAATTCCAGTGTTAACGGCGAATCCTGTACAAAAACCTGGAAGGCATATACAGCGGAAATTACGGTGACACATAAGGACAGATATCGATCAAGTTGGGGGAGAAGATAAATAACGAACCCCAAAAAAAATGGTAGTGCAATCCAAGTGATGGTGATGGTATTCATGGGGTATTGTTCTTCTCGATTTCGTTACTTTCCAAAGTGGGATTATCCCGCGCCAGCTTCATCACACCCACCAGCATTAAGGACTGAATGGAAAATCCGATCACAATTGCTGTTAAAATCACCGCCTGGGGAACTGGGTCGGCGTAGGTGGGATTTTCCCCAGGGGAAACAATGGGTGTGAATAAGCCTGCCTGTGATGCAATTAGCACATAGTAGGCGATTACCCCCGTACTCATAACATCCATAGAGATGATCTTCATCACCAGGTTCTTTTTCCAGATGATGCCGAAAAATCCGCACAATATGGTAAATAAGATAGATGCTTGTAACACGAGAACTGCTGTTTAGTAGTGGTAATAAGTAGCTAGCCTATGAAATTTTGGCTTCCTCTAAGGATTGTTTTTCTGTGGGTGGTTGTTTAAATGCAAACCGCAATAAAGGTGGTGCCAAGAAGGTTGTTAAAATCACCATGATAATAATCGCCGCCTGTAGTGGTTTATCCAGAGTACCACTAGCAGCACCAATCCCCGCAAATACTAACCCGACTTCACCACGGGGAATCATCCCTACACCAACCGCTAATCGGTTAATTTTAGCTTGGCCAAAAACTGACCAACCAGTGACAACTTTGCCAATGATTGCGACCACAATTAAGAAGGTAGCAATGATTAAACCCTCACGATTTCCCGGAACTAGAGGATTAAGAACACCTAAATCAACTTTGGCACCAACTGCAACAAAGAAAACTGGGACTAAAATATCAGCAATCGGTTTGACCTGCTCATCTAGCTCTTTGCGTTTATCAGTTTCATCCAAAACTAAGCCAGCTGCAAATGCCCCTAAGATAGCCTCTAAATGAATAGCATTAGCCAAAAAAGCCATCAAGAACGCAAATATCAATGCTGGTATAATTAAGTTGCCTCTGGTTTGCAATTTATTAGCAATGGCGACAAAACTTTGATTGAAATATTTACCCAGCAAAATTGAGCCGACGAGAAAAACTGTAGCGCTGACAATTAAATAGATGACATTTAAAATATCAACTTCCCCTGTTTTGGCTAAACTCGCTACTACTGCCAAGACAATAATGCCTAAGATATCATCAATGACAGCCGCACCGACAATGATTTGCCCCTCACGGGATTTTAACTGCCCCAGTTCCGACAAAACCTTAGAGGTAATACCAATACTAGTAGCTGTCAGTGCCGCACCTGCAAAAATTGCCGGAATTAAGGGAGCATGAAATAAGAACAGTAGTCCTGCTGTCCCAGCCGCAAAGGGAACAGCTACCCCGACACAGGCTACAACTGTTGCTTGATAACCGACTTTCGTCAGTTCTTTTAAGTCCGATTCCAAACCAATTTCAAATAACAGAATGATCACACCCAGTTCCGCCAGGACGGAAATGATTTCACTTTGGCTGTGAAAAATTTCTGTTACTGCTTCGGGGCTGATGTTGTTAATCAATTGCAGGACACTTATAATGGCGGAGTCGGCAGCAGCTGCTCCACTCTCAGTAAATACCACTAAATGTAGAGCCGAAGCACCTACCAACACGCCGCCCAGTAATTCACCTAAAACAGGAGGCAAATCTATGACTCTAGACAACTCACCGCCAATTTTACTGGCAACATAAATAACTACTAAGCTGAGTAATACACCAGCCAAGACAATGGGGGCATTTTCAGCTTCGTTCGTGGTCGCGAGGAAAGGACTTTGCCAAAAGGAGTTAACTATCAATTCCGAAAAAATCATGTTACTTATCTGTGATCTTGATTAATTATCCTGTTAAATAAAGCCTTTTTCAGGCTCATGAAGTACACACCAATTCCCTGTTCCCTGTTCCCTGTTCCCTCAAACTAAAAAAAATTTGTACCTCACGAGCATGGGAAATGCTATAAATGACTGCAAGAACGAGTAATTTACACATCTAGTTAAATAATTAACCTTCATACTTGCAGCCATTAACCTCATTTACTCAGGAGTGATATTTTGTAGGGTTGCTGTCCCTGACTGCATAGGTATCTACTAAAGCCAAAGCTCTGGTAAGTGCTTCGACACGATTCATGAACCAATGCTCCCGGGAGACGAAATTCAAAACACCCAGCTTTTCTAAGCGGTGTTTCACTTTCCCAGATGCACCAACAATTAAGATTTTACGACCTTGCTCATAAGCATCTTTAATGGCATTTTCAATGGCTAAAGATGCGGTTACACCCAACATTGGCACATCGCTGATATCTAAAATCAATACGTCCGAGTCGGCCATTGCTGAATGTTCCCGGGCGATCGCTTTAGAAACTCCAAAGATCATCGGTCCACTGAGGTAGAATAAGACCACCCGCCCATTAGCTTGATCAAATAATTCCTTCTCTTCATCGTTCAAGACAATGGCATCATCAGCATCGGTAATGGTTTTGACATCCTGAGCTTGTAACTGCGAAAGACGTTCAATGGTTAAAATGTTGGCAATGAACACTCCCACACCCACAGCAATAATTAAGTCAACAAATACGGTTAAGAACATGACACCGTACATAATCACCGCCCCTTTGAGGGACACATGATGAGCGCGTTTTAAAAAGCTCCAGTCAAGAATGTCAATCCCGACTTTGAGCGCAATACCCGCCAACACTGCCATGGGGATGCTTTGAGTTAAACTAGATCCCCACAAAACTACCACCAGTAGAATTAGGGCGCGAGTTATACCAGATAAAGCCGTTTTAGCACCGGTTTGGATATTCACCACTGTTCCCATGGTAGCACCCGCCCCAGGCAGCCCACCACATAAACCAGATACTACGTTAGCAATACCTTGACCAATTAACTCCTTATCAGATTTGTGTTCTGTACGAGTCAAACTATCGGCAATTACCGCAGTTAATAAAGTATCAATACAGCCGAGCATCCCCAACATTACCCCATTAATCAGCATCACAGTAATTTGTGATCCATTAAAGGTAGGCATTTGTAATGTTGGTAATCCCATGGGAATTTCCCCAATTCTTCTGATGTTAACATCGCCGAAAAATACCAGGGAAACTATTGTGACTACTACTAAAGCAACTAATTGTGGTGGGGCAAACCGCTTGTATTTAGATGGTATTAAGAAAATGATTGCCAAGGTCATGCATCCCAAGGAGGTTTCCGCAAGATTAATCTTGCTCAACAGTTCCGGCAAAGCTTGCACCATTCCCAAAACCCCACCTTTAGGATTAGGTTGTCCCAAAAAGGGTGCAATTTGTAGCAGAATTAAGATCACGCCAATGCCAGACATGAAACCAGAAATGACACTGTAGGGCATGAGGGTAATATATTTACCCAGCTTGAATACTCCGAATAAGATTTGACATATCCCCGCCAGCATCACTACTGTAAATGCCATTGCCAGGCCAACCTGCTCTCCATTACTCGCTATCATGGAACTGACAATAGCAGTCATGACGACGGTCATCGGCCCGGTAGGTTCAGAAATCAGAGTTGGAGTTCCACCAAATAAGGCGGCGAAAAAGCCGACGCAAACCGCACCATAAAGACCAGCCACAGGACCGGCGCCAGAGGCGACACCGAATGCCAGTGCTAGAGGTAAGGAAACGATGGCGGCAGTTAGGCCGCCAAATAAATCCCCTTGTAAGTTTCTAAAATGTATAGTATTCGTCAATTGCATATTAAAGGTATAATTTGTTGCAAAAAATTCACCTTTCCTACGACGAATCACTAAATAGTCATCGCCCATAGAGAAGGCTTGGGTCAAAGGGAGTAACAATTAATTACCTGAAAAACTTATATGAGTTATGAGTTACCCTTAAAGATAGTCTACAGGTTTATCAAGCAATTACAAGCCAGAATTTTAAATAAATATTAAATAAATTAAATTCTTTCCATAGATATAAAGCTATGGTTAGTAGGAAATACATAGAAAATAATCAAATATATAAGCAGAAACTATATTAATTTATATGTCAATTCTAAAAAATAATGCAGATATCTGGTATTTAAGGTATCGCTTTAATGTTTTAGTACCTTTTAATTGCAATACTGTTAAGGTAAAGCTCTGTGCAAGTATATATGTATAGCTTGCGGTAGATTGTGAAAACCGGTATTTATTCCCTGAGAAAGTAGTTATGACATCTGGGACTGTGTATTGTGAAGCCAGGAGGAGTGCAGTATGGTGATTGACCACTACAGAAAATTAAAGATTACATAACAGTGGAACAGTGGCAAAACTCTGTTGCGAGTAAGTTAGGGAGTTTAGTCAAAAATTGGGCGAATTTTAGTAACTATAGTCATCCTATTTGAGTTGAGAAATTATCAGTGAGGAAAGGGAACAGGGAACAGAAATTGTTCAGAAATCAAATAGGAGTCCGATACCTGTATTTTCATTTAGGAAAACTACTATGACCACACACGAGGAACTGCACCAATGGCATGAATTAGCACAACAATTGCGGGTAGACAGTATTCGCAGTACCACCATTGCTGGTTCAGGTCATCCTACCTCGTCCATGTCGCCGGCGGATCTGATGGCGATTTTACTCTCTAAGTATCTCCGCTATGACTTCGATCACCCAGGAAATCCCAATAATGACCGCTTGATTTTCTCCAAGGGTCATGCAGCACCATTACTATATAGTATGTATAAGGCAGCGGGAGTCATTAGCGATGAAGAACTGCGATCGCTACGGCATTTTGGCAGTCGTTTAGAAGGACATCCCACACCTGCTTTACCTTGGGTGGATGTAGCGACAGGTTCTTTAGGACAAGGATTAGCCATTGGTGTTGGCATAGCTTTAGCAGGTAAATATTTAGATCAACTTCCCTATCATACATGGGTGCTACTAGGTGATAGTGAAAGCGCCGAAGGGTCAGTTTGGGAGGCCTTTGATCATGCGGCACACTATACCTTAGACAATCTCATTGCCATTATTGATGTCAATCGCCTCGGTCAAAGGGGTCAAACCGAATTAGGATGGAATACACAAGCTTATGCCAACCGTGCTAGAGCCTTTGGCTGGCAAGCCATTGAAATTGACGGTCATAATTTAACCGAGATAGATCAAGCATATAGCGCGGCTGTAACTGTGAATGATCGACCCACCGTAATTATTGCCCGTACCATCAAAGGTAAAGGAGTAGCCTCCCTAGAAGACTTAGGTGGGTGGCATGGCAAAGCCCTAAAACCTGATGCTCAAACCCAGGCCATTGCCGAGTTAGGTGGAGAACGGCAGATAATCATTGAGGTAGATAAACCAGAAGAACAAAGACAACCAGCCAGCATTGGTAAAGCCATACCATTGCAACTACCCACATATAAAAAAGGTGCAAAAGTTGCTACAAGACGAGCCTATGGTGATGCGTTATTAGCATTAGGAGCCGCCCAACCCAATGTTATTGCCCTTGATGCAGAGGTGAGTAATTCCACTTATGCCGAAGACTTCGCCGAAGCCTATCCTGAGCGGTACTTTGAGATGTACATTGCTGAACAGCAAATGGTAGCAGCTGCTGTGGGCTTGCAGGTGAGAAAATACAAACCCTTCGCTTCTACCTTCGCCGCCTTCTTAACTCGTGCTTACGACTTTGTCAGGATGGCCGCTGTTTCTCGTGCCAACATTAAATTAGTGGGTTCTCATGCAGGGGTATCCATTGGTCAAGATGGGGCTTCACAGATGGCCTTGGAAGATTTAGCAGCATTCCGAGCCGTGTGGAGTAGTACCGTACTGTATCCCAGTGATGCCAATCAGACAGCCAAATTAGTGGCACAAATGAGCGATCGCGACGGTATTGTTTACCTGCGCACCACCAGAGAAAGTACACCAGTCATCTATGATACTCACCAACAATTCCCCATTGGTGGTAGTAAAACCATTCACAGTTCCCCGGGCGACCAAGCAACAGTCATTGGTGCAGGTATTACAGTACATGAAGCGATTAAAGCCTATAACAGACTAAAAAAAGAAGGGATCACAGTGCGCGTTATCGATGCTTATTCAGTCAAACCCATAGATGTGCAGACACTACACCAAGCCGCACGGGATACTAAAGGTAATGTAGTCGTTGTCGAAGATCACTGGATAGAAGGAGGATTAGGTGCTGCAGTCCTGGATGCCTTTGCTGGTACTAGTAATACTCCCTTTTATCAGGGGCCACAACTGCGATTAATTAAATTAGCGGTGCGGGATATGCCAGGTTCAGGTACACCAGAAGAACTACTTCATGCTGCCAAAATCGATGCCGATGCCATTGTAGAAGCGGTGAAATCCCAAGTTAGACAGCCAGTAGGGGTATAGAAACTAAAATATAACTCTTTCCTCCGATAGGAGTTAACAGTAAAAGCCACAGTTATCTTAGAAACTACTGTAACCAGGAGTTAGGAAAATGACTGACAAGTATCATACAGGAACCAAAGACGAACACTTTAACCTCATCAGCGTATTATATCACGCTCTCAAGTGTTCCGCCTGCTGTGAAACATATATCAAAGATGCCGAACAAGCAGGCGATCGCGAACTCGTCCAATTCTTCCAAAATATCAAACAGGAAAACCAGAGAACAGCGGAGACAGCCAAGCAAATGCTAGCCAAGCGCACAGAGCAACTAGTAGCACATTAGACAACCAGAACAAGGAATAGACAATCTCTATTGTCTATTCCCCAGCTCCTTCAAAAAACCCATATCAACCAACACCAACCACCGAAATCAAATCCCGACGACACCTTTCCCAAGCCAGAGTAGTAGAAATAATTTCATCTAGGTCATTATATTTTGGTTGCCAACCCAGTAACCTACCAATTTTATCAGCACTAGCAATCACACAAGCCGGGTCACCGAGGCGACGTTCTGCCTCCAGAACAGGAAAATCCACCCCAGAAATATCCTTCACCCGTTCAATAACCTCACGGACACTGTATCCTTGTCCATAACCACAATTGAGAACCTGGCTATCGTGACCTTGCTCCAGATAAGTCAAAGCATTTAAATGTGCAGCAGCTAAGTCTTCCACATGAATATAATCTCTAATTGCCGTTCCATCTGGTGTAGAAAAATCCGTACCAAAAATTTGCACCCCTGCTCTCCGTTGCAATGCAGCATCACAGGTAACACGAATCAAATGAGATGCATCTTTTAACATCTGCCCCAATCGTCCACCAGGTTCTGATCCTGCCACATTAAAGTATCGTAAAATTACGTAACGTAAGTCAGAAGCCTTGGCATAGTCACGAATCAGCCACTCACAAGCAAGCTTAGAACGTCCATAGGGGTTAATCGGTTCAGTGGGCGTAGATTCAGTTACGGGAACTGTTGCAGGTTGTCCATAAACAGCGGCTGTACTAGAAAAGATAATTTGCTTTACACCCATGTTGTGGCAACAACGGAGTAAATTCAGGGTATTACGAGTATTGTTAGCGTAATAGTCTAGGGGATAACAAACAGATTCGGGTACACTCAGACTGGCAGCAAAGTGTAAAACCGCAGTAAATTGGTGCTGAGAAAATACCCGCCACAGGTGTTCTGAATCTTTTAAGTCACCAATAATTAACTCACCATGTAATACTGCTTGAGGTGAACCCGTAGAACAATTGTCATAGACGACAACATCATAACCTGCTTCTCCCAACTGACGAACTACATGAGAGCCAATGTATCCTGCTCCCCCAGTGACTAAGACTTTTTGATTCATCTGCCTTTACCTAGTAGTACTACCCGAATGGTTTTGAAAAAGATTGCTAAATCTAAAGCCAGAGAATAATTCTTGATGTAGTAGAGGTCATAAGCTAGTTTTTCCCTAGCATCCTCCACTGATGCGCCGTAGGGGTACATCACCTGGGCCCAGCCTGTAATTCCCGGTTTGACAACATAACGTAAGTCATAGTAGGGAATTTCTTGTCGTAACTTGACATCAAATTCTGGTCTTTCTGGACGCGGCCCAATCAGGCTCATTTCTCCCCGGAGGACGTTTAAAATTTGTGGTAGTTCATCGATTCTGATCAGGCGTAACCAGCGTCCTACTCTAGTAATTCGCGGATCTTGCTCGTTAGCCCACTGCGCTCCCCGTTTTTCCGCATCCTCATACATAGAGCGGAATTTGTACACTCTAAAGGGCTTTCCATCCAGACCAGCTCGCATCTGTGTGTAGAACACTGGCCCTGGACTATCTAACTTAATCGCTACTATTACTAGTAACATCAGCGGAGATAAAAAGGCCAGTAATAACCATGCCAGAATAATGTCTAATATACGTTTGAGCTTTTGGCTGATGCTATCAGCTGCTAAATTAAAACCATTACCAAAAGCTAGCCAGTTATCCTGAAGCACAGATGAGGGAAGTTTATACCACAAGGTTTCACAAATATCAGGAATCCCATAGATGGAGACGCCAGACAAACGTAACTGGATTAACTGCTGTATATGTGCATCAGATAATTCTGTTCCTACTATTACCCCTGACCAAGATTGTTGACTCCATTGGGGTAGGTCATTGAGGCTCCCGGTAGACACTCGATTACTTTTCCCTAACTCATTAATGTTCTGCTCGGCGGTTGTGAGTATCACCAGATGACCTAATGAACTCTGTTCTAAAAAAGTTTCCGCAAATAAAATGGTTTTTTTACTTGCACCTAAAATTAGCCAACGTCTTTGTTGAGCTTGCGATCGCGCCCAGTTTGAACCCCATATTCTTAATCCTATAGCCCAGATGGTAAATATCCCTAAACTAGGGAGTAAAATCCCTGGTTCTAAAACCAGATATTTTCCCCAAACACCAGTACAGTAAATCAGAGAGGCCACCATACAGCCCACAAACGCATTACTGACCAAAACCCGGTAGGGAGAACGTAAACCTGATATTTGGCTCTCTGGATGGTAAGTATTTGCTAAATACAAACCGGCGAGAATTAGGCAGAAAAATAAATAAATTATAGGGTCAAATTCACCTCCTTGCCACCAGATGCAAAGGGATAAACTTAAGGATAAACCCACAATATCCCCTAATAACAGTAGTACACAGAGGATATTATCTATGTGATATAAATTCTTAGTTTTTCTGCCAATAATAAAAGTCGTAGTCATATGTGTAAATCAGTAATAATTCGAGACTCACCTGGCAAAATCTCTCAGAAAAACACATTATGCTTCCTCGAAAACCAAGACATGATTTTCAGGAATACACAACTGAATTTCATTAGATTAATTAGAAAAAATAGTCTCGCTTTTTCTCTCCGCTATTTTTGTATTGATGGTTATTTAGTGTCATGGAGAACTTAATATATTTGGATTCCTCACTTCTACGTCAAAATCACTTAAGTTTAAAAAATCAGTAAAATCACCTTACTTTGTTATGGACTATGGATAAAAAATCAGTATTATTGCGGTTAGGCTAAATTCAGTAAAATCACCTTGATTACTTGTAGATAAATGACAAAAATTCAGTGATTTATGCCATTGGGGAAACGGGTAAAATTACGTTTGTTATTGACAGTAAAAATATTGGATAATTCATAATGTTGTTGATCAATTATCAGAGGATATCAGATGAGTTGAACTATAGTCATCTTCTACTGCACCTTTAAATATGCGTACAAATAAGGCAATAAATTTCTATTAGTGTCAATATATAGAGTATTAACTGACCTATGCCTTACTATCAAGAAGACCAAGACCAAATTAATTTACAAAAGTATTGGCTCACTGTAAAAAGACGTTGGTTACTGATAGCAACAATTATCGGGTCTGTTTTTGGACTGACAGCGTTCGTGACTTTTAGTCAAAAGCCGATTTATCAAGCCGAAGGTCAGCTGATTTTTGATAAGCAAAATAGTATTTCTTCCCTGACAGGTGTGAGTGAGAGCCTGGGAGAACTCAGTGGTGTGGGAATTGGTTCCAACCCTTTGGACACCCAAGCTGAAATTATTCGCTCTCACCCCCTAATTCAAAAAACTATTTCTGAGTTACAGCTAAATAATCAAGATGGAGAACCTTTAGGAATCAATAGTTTCCGGAGTAACTTAAAAGTAGAAAGTGTTCGAGGTACTGATGTTTTGCAGATTTCCTACCGGAGTGTTGACCCTGAAGAAGCCGAAGCCGTAGTCAATCAATTAATGTCCGCCTATCTAGAAAATAATGTGCTGACTAACCGTTCTCAAGCTACAGCAGCAAGGGAATTTTTAAGTAAGGAATTACCCGTGGTTGAAGCACAAGTTGCAGAAGCGGAATTAGCACTACGTCGGTTTAAAGAAAAATACCAGGTTGTACTCTTAGAAGAAGAAGCTAAACAAGGAGTTGAAAGACTCTATGAAATATCTAACCAGATCACTCTACTGCGGGCGCGATTAGTAGATGCTAACAGCCGTTCTGGTGCTTTGCAAAATCAATTGGGATTGAATACACAGCAAGCTACAGCAATTAACACCTTGAGTCAGTCAACAGCAGTACAACAAGTGCTATCAGAATACCAACAGGTTCAAGATCAGTTGGCTGTAGAAAGGTCAAGGTTAACAGAACAACATCCCACAGTTGTCAACTTATTGGAGAAAGAACAAGCTCTTAGGGCACAGTTAGAAGCAAGAGTCACCCAAACCCTGGGTAGTTCACAGCCAATTCCAGAGCAAAATTTACAAATGGGAGAACTCAAACAAGCCTTAACTGCTAATTTGGTGCAAGTAGAAGTAGAACGACTGGGTTTGGAGAATCAAGTTAATGTATTGAACCAGGCTTTTACCACTGATGAAGCCCGTCTGAGAACCTTACCCAAGCTGGAACAACAACAACTACAGCTACAACGACAGCTGCAAGTGGCAAGAGTCATCTACGAACAAATGCTGACAAAATTCCAAGAAGTGCAAGTGGTGGAAAACCAGAATGTTGGTAATGCCAGAATTATTTCTCAGGCCTTATTGCCGGATAAATCCGTTTCTCCTCGTATTCAATTGAATTTGGCACTAGGGGGATTTTTAGGATTTTTCTTGGCTTTTGCAGCCGCTTTATTACTAGATGCTGTGGACAAGTCTGTGAAAACAGCCGAAGAAGCCCAGGAACTGTTCGGTTATCCTTTGTTGGGTACCGTTCCTAAGCTATCTCGTGAGCAGAATACAACAGAATTACCTGTACTCAATAACCCCTACTCATCGGTGAATGCAGCCTTTGAAATGCTGCAAATCAACCTTGGTTTTAGCCTTTCCGACCAGGAACTCAAGCTAATTGTGGTCAGCAGTTGTCTACCAGGTGAGGGTAAGTCCTTTGTGGCGGCTAATTTGGCAGTGGCTACTGCCCAAATGGGACGGCGAGTACTATTAATTGATGCAGATATGCGCCGTCCCCGTCAACATGAAGTGTGGACACAACCTAACTTGATGGGATTAAGTAATATTTTAGTGGGACAAGCTACTTTGGCACAAACCACTCACGAAGTAATGGTAAATCTAGACTTGGTAACGGCTGGAACTATACCGCCTAATGCAGCCGCCCTATTAGACTCACAGCGGATGCAGCAGTTACTGCAACAGGCTTCCCAAGATTATGATTGCGTGATTATTGACACCCCACCTTTGAGATTTATTGCTGATGCCTCAATTATCGGCAAAATGGCAGATGGAGTACTATTAGTTGCCCGTCCTGGTGTGGTTAATTCTGATGCTATTATCACTACAAAGACACTGTTAGAAAATTCGCGGTTGTCCGTGTTGGGCATGGTGGTAAATGGCGTATCTAACAATAGTACTTACTCCTACAATCATTATTACAACTATCATGATAAAAACCGAGATGGCAAAAACCATACTATTGAGGCTCAATTCAAAGAAATAACCGGTAAATGGTTCAATAAATCGTAATTTCTACTAGGTAATCTTCTGTAAATAGGAACATAACCTAGGAAAACCTTTGACAAATTCTTACCTCATACTATCACCGGATGATATTCCGTAGAAATACGTTTTTGAAAATTCCCTGAAATTACCTATTGTGTTTTTATGGAGAACGCATAAGATATAAAAATTAATTAATCAAATTCTTTTTTTCACGATTTAGATGTTAATCCATCTGAATAAGTTTCACCCCTCCAAAACTAACTTTACTATCTGCTGTATATATTAGGAGGTCAAATTGACCAGAAGGTGCGATCGCAATCGGAACCGGTCAAAACGCAGAGCTATTTACTGTCCTATTCATAGCTGTGATCTTGATAGCGTTAGTCGAAAATATAGGATTGATGCTGATAAATTTTTAAGTCGGCGGACTGGGTCTTTATTAATAAGCAAATATAGAACAGTTCCCATCAAAGCCGAGTGGTTAGAGGCTTTTTGGTGTCAAGAGTGTCAGCAAAGAAACTGGTATTATATCCGTCACTTTGATGATGGGAGATACGAGATTTCTTTAGCTCCCAGGGAACTATGGCAACAAGTAACAGGGCTGATTGATTCTCAAGTTCATGGTTCTATGGGTGACTTTACGCGGATGAACGCCAGACTTTAGCAGTTCCTGATTAGAAAAAGTAATACTCTTGTAGATTAAATTTAATTTTCGGGTTAATTTTCGGGAGACTGAAGCCAAATGCTAGACAAATATACAAAAAGTCTGTTCTCATGGCAGGAAAAAGCCTCTGGAAAATTAGCAATTATTCAAAATGTAGCGTGGCTATTTTTTGATCGCATTCTGCGCATGGGTGTGGGGTTATTTGTAGGTGTTTGGGTGGCGCGTTATTTAGGAGTAGAAAAGTTTGGCATCTTGAACTATGCTACTGCTATTGTTGCCTTATTCAATCCCTTAACAAAGCTGGGTTTAGATGGGTTAATAATCCGTTCTATTGTGCGTGAGCCAGGAATTAAAGACCAAATTTTAGGGACGACTTTTTGGCTCAAGTTAGCTGGTGCAATAGCATCTATATTCTTAGCAGTTAGCTCTATTTTTGTATTGCGTCACGATGACCAGTTAACTGTGGGGATAGTGGCAATTTTAGCAACGGCGGGAATTTTTCAAGCCTTTGATGCCATTGACTATTGGTTTCAGTCTCAAATACAGTCTAAATATACTGTAGTTGCCAGGAATACGGCATTTATTATTACAGCACTGGTGAAAGTTGCTTTGATTAAAATGCAAGCGCCGTTAGTTGCTTTTGCTTGGGCTACATTAGCAGAAGTTGCACTGGGTACCGTAGGTTTAATAATTGTTTATAGGTTTAAGGGTTATTCAATATTCTGGCGTTGGAGTCTGACACTTGCTAAGACTTTATTGAAAGAAAGTTGGCCTTTGATGTTATCTGGTTTAACCATCATGATTTATATGAAAATTGACCAGATTATGTTGGGGGAAATGGTTGATACTACCGCTGTGGGTTTGTATTCAGCAGCCACCCGTATTTCTGAAGTTTGGTATTTCATTCCCATGGCGATCGCTTCTTCGGTTGCTCCAAGAATTTATGCCGCTAAAGATATAAGCGAAGAAGTTTATTATCAAAAAATTCAACAATTACTTCGTTTACTAGTGCTAATTTCTATTTTTGTTGCTCTACCAATGACATTTCTGTCAAACAGAATAATTACAATACTTTTTGGTAATAGCTATTTAGCAGCAGGTTCAATATTAGCAATTCATATCTGGGCTGCTGTATTTGTATCTATGGGAATTGCTACAGGAATTTGGTTTGTAGCCGAGGGTTTTACCCATTTGGCTTTCCAGAGAAACTTGATTGGGGCAGTTACCAATATATTTTTAAATCTCTTTCTAATTCCAGCTTATGCTGGAGTAGGTGCGGCGATCGCCACTGTAATTTCTTATGCAATTGCTAGTTTTTTATCTCATAGCATTAATCTCAAAACGAGAAAAATATTTAAATTACAAATTCAAGCATTCTACTTTTTTAATAAATAGAAAAATCATATTTACCTTAGGAGATAGTATGTCAATTAAAATTGGAATCATCACCTATCATCATACAATTAACTATGGAGCAGTCTTACAGACATATGCCATGTTTAAATTTTTAAAAAACAAGGGATATGAAGTAGAAGTAATTGATTATCGACCAGAATCAGTTAGCTGGGAAGAAAAAAGATATTTATACTTATCTAAATATTTTCTTTTAAATCCCCTAGGCGGAATAAAAAGAAAATGGAATATGAATAATTTCATAGATAAATATATTAAATTGAGTCCGGGCAGATTTTATAATCTTGATAGCTTGACACAATATAATCATTCATATGATTATATTATTTGTGGTAGTGATGAGATTTGGAATATCAATTTAAGAGGGTTAGACAAAGCTTATTTCCTAGACTTTGTAAGGAATCAACGAACTCTTAAACTCAGTTATGCTGCGAGTTTTGGATCTACAAAATTTCTGGGCATTGATCAGCCAGAAATATCTCAAATATTTAAAGAATTTCATGCTATTTCAGTGAGAGATAGTAATAGCGTCAAATTAGTTAACCAATGTGGTTTTCATGCAGAAAAAGTTATTGATCCAACCTTTCTAATCAATTATGAAGATGTTATAATTTACCCTAACATAAAGAATAAATATTTACTTGTATATGGTTCGTTAACGAGAAGTGAAGCTGAATATGTCAAAATGTTAGCGGATAAGGAAGGTTTAGAAATCATTTCTATAGCTTCAAATAACTTTACAAAGTTTGGGAAATTAGATTTATTTGATATCAGTCCAGAAAAATGGTTAGGGTTTTTCAGTCAAGCTAGTTTTGTGGTTACTAAGTTTTATCATGGTGTAATATTTTCTTTGATTTTTAACAAACCATTTCTTGTTTTTGAGCAGCACAGTAAATCAGTTAAGATAAATGATTTGTTAAGTATGTTAAATTTAAAACGGAGGATGTTAAGTTTAACAGAAACAGACCAGAGCACAATAAAAATAAGTGATGACCATAAGTTATCATCATACATTATGACTGATTCGGAAAAGAACGAATTAAAGAAGCACATTGAATATTCTCAGGATTATTTGCTTTATAAAGCATTAGAATAGCTCATTTTTTCAAAAGTATTATGATTAAGAATCCTCTCCTGCAAAAACTAATTACCCAATATCAAATGCTTAAATTCAGAGTAAATTTAACCTTTGATTATTATTATGATCTGCAAAGATTTTTCAAATTATCTGCAACAAATAATCCCTATACAACAAAGACTATGCTGCAAGGGAGAATTATTGCTCACTATCATGTAATAGAAAAAGGGCTATCTTTAAAGAATCCCCGTCCTGGTTTTGGAGCGAATGTAGTACATAATTTACTATTACTACTTAAACACTATCAAGAAAATTATGGGTTAGATGAAGTAACTGAGGTAGCTATTAATGTTTTATATTCTTATTACAAATTTAATCTGAGTTATAATTGTAATCATGAACAACTTTACCAGAAAATAATTCAAATTAAAGATGAGAAATCGGTTAATAATGAATATTTATCAGAGGGAGGTACAATTGAAATTAAAAAAGCACATATTCATAAAAGTGCTTTGATAAATTTTCAAGATTTTGTCAATAGTAGACACAGTATTAGAAATTTTGCTAATGGTGATGTAGATATAAAGTTGATCAAAGAGGCGGTTTCAATTGCTATAAAAACTCCATCTGTTTGTAATCGACAAACTTGGAAAGTTCATGTTTACAGTCATGAAGAAATTAAAAATAAAATTTTGAGCCATCAGAATGGTAACCGAGGCTTTGGAGAGTATGCTGATAAAGTATTAATAATTACTTCAGACCTCAATTATTTTACAGGTTCCTCAGAGAGAAATCAGTGCTTTGTAGATGGTGGTTTATTCGCAATGTCTCTAATTTATGCTTTGCATTCATTGGGACTTGGAAGTTGTTGTTTAAATTGGTGCGTGAGTCACCAAACAGATAAGCTTCTGAGAAAAGATGCAGGTATTAAAGAATCTGAAACCGTAATAATGATGCTTGCAGTTGGTAATTTACCTGATGAATTATCTGTTGCTAACTCTGCTAGAAAAGCAGTGGAGGAAGTTTTAGTTTTAAATGATTAAAAATAAAGGTAATTATATCAACCTATAAGCGGAGATTTATAGATGATTAAACCACTAATCGTTAATACAATGGATATAAACGGAGGTGCTGCTCGTGCAGCTTATCGGCTACATCAAGGGCTAAAACAAATAAATATTGATTCCACAATGCTCGTGGGAAATAAGACTAGTGATGATATTACAGTTTTAGGAACAAATAATAAACTAGGTAAAGCATGGATAAAAATAGCAGGAGCGTTAGACTCCCTACCCCTAAAAACCTATTCCCCTAGTCACAATTTAATGTTCTCCTTACAGTGGTTACCTGATCAACTAGGAGCAAAAGTAGTTGAAATTAATCCTGACGTAATTCATTTACATTGGGTTAATAACGGTTATATGCAAATAGAAACACTTGGGAAGTTGAAAAAACCCATAGTTTGGACACTACATGATATGTGGGCATTTACAGGGGGGTGTCACTATAGTGAGGATTGTGATAAATATACAATGTCCTGTGGTGCTTGCCCACAACTAGGAAGTCATAGAAAAGGTGATATTACTCAATGGATTTTGCAGAGGAAAGCCAAAGCATGGTCTAATCTAAATTTAACTATAGTCACCCCTAGTCGTTGGTTGGCTGACTGTGCTAGAAAAAGTCTTTTATTCCAGAACTTAAGAATTGAAGTTATACCCAATGGGTTAAATACTCAAGTTTACAAACCCATTGATAAAACAATGGCTAGAAAGTCCCTCAATTTACCATTAGATAAACATCTGATATTATTTGGCGCTATTAACTCCACAGTTAATAAACGCAAAGGTTTTCATTTACTTAAACCTGCTATACAGAAGTTGAGCCAAGAGCACAACTCCAACAATATAGAATTGGTTATTTTTGGTGCATCTCAACCTTCACAGGTTCCCAATTTTGGGTTCAAAACACACTACTTAGGACGTTTACATGATGATATAGGACTAGCATTAGTATATTCAGCCGCAGATGTGATGATAGTACCATCTATTCAAGAGGCTTTTGGACAAACTGCATCTGAGTCATTAGCTTGTGGTACACCAGTTGTTGCTTTCGACATCACCGGTTTAAAAGATATTATCGATCATCAACATAATGGCTACTTGGCTAAACCTTTTGATGTGGATGACTTAGCTCAAGGAATTACTTGGGTATTAGAGGACAAAGAAAGATTAATAAATTTAAGTAATAAGGCTCGGGAAAAAGTTGAGCGGAACTTTAGTTTAGAAGTACAGGCTAACAGTTATTTATCAATATATAAACATGTTTGTGAAAATTAACTGGTAGATGTACAGCTTAGAAGATGTTTGAAAAGAGGGGTAAAAAATCATGTCAATAGGCAATTTAGATCAAAGTTTATATGCGAATGTTAATAAAGTCAATCCCAGTCCCTGTATACTGCTTTTTGATTTGAAAACGGGAGGACATCACCCAAGTTATATTCGCCATCTAGTGAATTATTGCTGCGATCAAAAGTTGCCAATTAACCTAGATATTGTTGTATCGCCTAAATTTATAGATGAACATGCTGATGTTGTGGAAATTCCCATTAAGAGAAATCAATCACAAATTAGATTTATATCCATAACTGTAGAAGAATATGCCCATCTGCTTAATGCAGGTTCTTTATTGCATAAAATATTTAGAGAGTGGAAATTATATTGTCAATATGCAAGAGTTCTGCAAGCAACACACTGTTTATTAATGTATTTGGATACTCTGCAATTACCTATAGCTTTAGGAGAACAGTCTCCTTGTCCATTCTCTGGGATTTATTTTAGGCCTACATTTCATTACAAAGATTTTAATGACTACACCTTTTCTGTACAAGATATATTTCGAGGGTGGCGACAAAAATTAATTTTGCATAGAGTTTTAAATAACCCCCAGTTTCACTGTTTATTTTCCTTGGACAACTTAGCTACTCAATATATTAAAAAACTTCACTCTCACGCCAAGATTATTAATTTAGCTGACCCTGTAAAAACATATAATTCTGAACAAGAGAAAATCGAGGTACTGCGCCAAGAGATTGGTATTGGTAAAGATAAAAAGATATTTCTTCTATTCGGTAAAATAACTAGTCGTAAAGGTATCTATAAATTACTAGATGCTATTAAGATTTTACCTGAAGAAGTTTGTCAAAAGATATGTTTATTACTGGTGGGTTCTATAGTACAAAAAGATAAATTATTAGTACAAAGTCAAATAGAAATAATTTCTCAGTCTTTGCCTATAGAAATAATTACCTGTGATAAATTCATTGTAGAAGAACAAGTCCACCTCTATTTCCAACTATCAGATGTTATCCTAGCTCCTTACCAAAAACACGTGGGAATGAGTGGAATATTATTACTGGCTGCTGCGGCAAAAAAGCCCGTATTGGCATCTAATTATGGTTTGATGGGTCAGTTAGTACGCCAAAATAAACTGGGTATACCTGTAGATTCAACATCACATGAAGCAATTGCTAATAGCATGACCTATTTTATTGATAATCACAAAAAACCAGCAGATATTTTTGACTTAAAACTCATCAATGATTTTGTAGAACAAAATTCTGTAGATAATTTTTCCCATACTTTATTTCAAAATATTTGTACAGAAATAAAAACTGATTTTTTATAGGTTAAGAAAATATGAATATACATACATCTATTTTATTTTCCCCATTTTACTTGAAATTAAAAATATTATTATTCTCAATAGCTTTATTTGGGTATGGAATAATTGCCTCTTTTATTTACGATGGCTCAACTTCGCGGTTGCTGACTTTACCTTATAGGGCATTTATATTTTTACTGAGTATACTAGTATTTTTAACTAATATTAATCATAATAATCATCAAAAAACAAGTAATCCAGGTAAAATATCATTACTGTATTTTGTTTTTATATATATTTTTTTCTACTCCTTAAGACTAGTCCATGATGTGCTATACCAAGATATATTTCGAGAACCTAGTGAATACTTGTTATTTTGGTTTGGTATGTGCTTAATACCAGGGATAACATTTATATTTTTAGATTTTAAGCATTCCCAAAAATATTTATATTTATCTTGGCTCTTATTAGCGATCGCCTCAATTTTAGCAATACCTCTCATTTTACAAGAACAAGCCAGTGGAACATTTGTCGCACAGGGGAGATTGGCCAGGGAAGCATTAAATCCAATTTCCTTGGGACACCAAGGTGGCTCACTATTATTAATCAGTCTCTACATTTTACTTAATCAAGAATATACCAAGAATAAACTTACCCAAAATTTCTATATATTATTTTCATTCATCGGTTTGATATTACTCTTTTTCGCTTCTTCCAGGGGTCCAGTTATAGCGGTTAGTTTCTGCTTTATTTTATATTTAATTAGAATTTCTGTACAAAAGTCAAAAGGTAATGTATGGAAAAAAATGGGTGTCATTATAATGTTGATAGTTTTTGCAAATCTTGCCCTTTCATTTGCATTGGATTCGGGTAGTAGTTTAATAGAACGTTTTTCTTCTACTGCTAATGATTTTGATAGTTCAAGATTTGTACAACGCCCAGAACTATATCAGACGGCTATTGAACTTATTGCCAAACATCCAATATTTGGCTATGGTTTAGAACTACCTGGTGTAGGATATCCACATAACATAATACTTGAAGCATTTCTTGCCACTGGGGTTGTAGGCGGATTTTTATTTCTGATACTTTATATTTATGCCGCCATCAAAGCATTAAGAATAATTATGTATGAAAATAATCCATGGGGATGGTTAGGGATTATTTATATTCAGTATGCTATTGCTGGTATGTTTTCTGGTTCTTTATACAATTCATATATGTTTTGGTATTTATTCTTCGCCATTTGTGGTTGGAAGAAGTTAAATACAGTCCCCGAACAATAGCAATTTTAACTCGTACCTTGATTTGGTTTAAACTATGAATTATTCTCCCATTGCAGTTTTTGTCTATAAGCGTCCTGAGCATACTCGCCGTACATTAGAAAGTCTTATCCAGTGTCCTGAGTTTGCTGATAGTCCCCTCTATGTTTTTTGTGATGGTGTGAAAAAAGAAGAAGATAGAGAAAAGGTAAATCAAACTCGTGAATTAGTTCACTCTTTATTAAATGAAAAAGCCAAGATTATAGAATCTTCAGAAAATAAGGGTCTAGCAAATTCAATTATTGCTGGAGTCAGTCATATATGTGAAATATATGGTCGTGTAATAGTTCTAGAAGACGATTTAGTAGTAGCGCCTGAGTTCTTAACATTCTTAAACACCGCTTTAGATAAGTACCAAGATCAAGACTCCGTAATGCAAGTTTCTGGATATATGTTTCCAATTCCAGAGTTAATACCGGAAACTGAAGCCCTATTTCTACCCTTCATATATTCTTGGGGATGGGCTACATGGCAAAGGGCTTGGTCAAAGTTTGACCCACAAAGTACTGGATGGGAAGTATTAAAGACTGATAAGAATATGCGATCGCGTTTTGATTTAGATGATAACTACGGTTTTTTTGATATGCTAAATCAACAAATGTCTGGCAAAATAGATTCTTGGGCAGTTCGCTGGTATTTGAGTGTTTTCAAACATAATGGATATGTACTATATCCCCCAAACAGTTACATTACTAATATCGGTTTAGATGGTAGTGGTACACATGGGTCTTGGTACGTAAATCAACGTTTAAAACAGATTCAGTATCAACAATTGAATCAATTTACACTACCAGATGATATTCAAATCAACGAAGAAAAATTTAAGCTTATTAAAAAATATCTCAGAACTTTACAGCCCAAATGGGTCAAAATCCTGAAAAAATTCTTGCTCCCTAGTTGGACTGTAAAACTTCGTAAATGTGCCTTAGCTGTTCGCAATTACTTTGTTTGAATAGTCTGATTATCTCAAGTTTGATCTATTTTGAATCACCACAAACACTAATTTATTAAGGTATCATATGGCTGTAAAATTTGTGAAATCTTTGATAAATACCGAAAAAATTAAATACATACAGCAAATATCAATTTTTTCCTCCTTTTTAAATTCTAAGTTAGGTCGATATAGCCGTATATATCCTTTTACTAAAGTAAGTGACACCCAAATTGGAGCCTATACTTATATATCTTACGGATGTATAATTAACAATTGTCAGATAGGTAATTACTCTTCAATTGCTCGTGGTGTAAAAATTGGTTTGGGCAAACATCCGGCAAATTTCATCTCAACATCACCAATATTTTATTCTCTCAATAACCCTTTAAAAAAATTGTTTGTAAAATCGCAAAAGTTCACGGAATTTGAAAGAACAACTATTGGTAATGATGTCTGGATAGGAGTCAACGTTGTTATACTTGATGGCCTTACTATTGGAGATGGTGCCATCATTGGTGCTAATGCTGTTGTCACTAAGGACATTCCACCTTTTGCCATTGCAGTAGGTTCTCCTACAAAAATAATTAGATATAGATTTTCGGAAGAAAATATGCAGAAATTATTGTCTATAAAATGGTGGAATAAAGATATTTCAGAATTAGAAAAGGTTAAAGATTTATTTCAAGCTGAGGCTAATGATTCATTCATTGATAAATTAACAGCCCTCATGGTTTGAAATTTTCTCTAGTAATTACATCGTTGAAAATATGGCAATTAATATTAAATATTAAATTTCTGAGTTCTTTGGTATCCAGATTAAATATAATCATGAAACAAATCGCTATTCTTACCCAATATTTCTACCCCCATCAAGGTGCCACCTCTCAGCTAATTACAGACTTAGCTAAGGGACTGTCCCACCGGGGATACACTGTTAATATATTCACAGGAACCCAAGCAAAACAAACCACCCCAGAATCACTAAATCTTAACATTAACCGTGCCTTCTCCCCCATTAAATCCAGCACCAGCATTTACAGTAAAATTGCCAGTTCAATATTTTTCCTCCTGGGTGCTTTATGGTATGTGATATTTCAAGTACCCCCTAGTACCCCCCTGTTAATTGCTTCTAACCCCCCCTACGCTGGTGTTTTAGGTATATGTTTTAAAATTATCCATCGGGGTAAATATTATTTTCTCCTGCAAGATATCTTTCCCGAATCAGCTGCAATGTCTGGAATAATCAAGGAAAACAGCATCATATATAATTTTTTGAGCAAAGTCATGTATTTTACCTATAAATATGCTCAAAATATCATTGTTCTCACCACATCAATGCAGGAATTTATAGACAAAAAATATCCTGGTTTCAAATCTAAGATTAAAATAATTGAAAACTGGTCTATTACAGATATTCCTATTATCAAGAAACAGGAAAATCACTTTGCTCAACAGCATCAGCTTCAGCAAATATTTACCGTTTTATATTCAGGTAATTTGGGGAGAATGCATGATATTGAAACTATAACGGAAGCTGCAAAAATACTTAGAGATGAACCGATGAGATTTGTATTTATTGGTGATGGTGCCAAAACTCAGATAGTTAAACAAGCTATTGATGCCGAGCATCTCCAAAACATTCTTATACTACCATACCAACCGCGAGAACTATTACCTCTATCATTAACAGCTTGTGATATTTCCTTAGTTAGCCTCATACCAGGTGCAGAATACATAGTTGCACCCTCAAAACTTTACGGAATGCTAGCAGCAGGGCGCGGAATTATATCTATATCGGTATCAAATTCATATATAGACCAGCTATTAAGTAATTCAGGTTGTGGGATTAATATTCCCCCTAATCATCCTCAGTACCTTGCTGATATAATTCGTCAACTACAAAGTAACCAAGAAAAAGTTAAACTCATGGGTGAAAGAGCGCGTCAACTATATGAAAAAAAATATACATTTGAGCGGGCATTAAGTGAATATGAGCAGATTCTGTTTTCTTCACCCTTAGAGGTTGTTTGAAAAGTTTTCAACAGGTAATTTTTATCTTAGGGAACAGGGAACAGGGAACAGGGAACAGGGAATGGGGAATAGGGAATGGGGAATAGGGAATGGGGGACACACCGAAACAATAAAATCCAGTCCCCTCCCCTTACAAGGACAAGACAAGGTGGACAAGGTGGACAAGGTGACAAGGGAGAAAAACAGTACAAAGTCTGTATTTTTAGTAAGAAAAATAGCCCCTTAAAAGACCATTGTCCGTATAAAATCTTCCTTGTCCACTTTCCTTCCTTGTCTTCCTAGTCTTG